>LXQK01000157.1 GCA_001683905.1 Marivirga sp. ANT-B6 | reverse complement strand
CTATTGCTGGTTATACCGGCAAACCCAAGGGATATATTCTAAATACGCAATATGCCTGTCATTTGTTTTCGAACCTGACGCAAAAATTAATGCTGCCTATCTCTTATTTTTTTTTAAACTTTTTAAGGTGATGGTATAGGGAATGGGCGAATAGGTAATAAACAACAATTTATTTAACATGATACCTTGTATTGCATAGTACTTTTTATTATATTTGTCGTGTAAATAAATTCTCCCAGCTAAGTAGCATATGGAAAAACATAAAATAATACTCGCAGCATTTTATATTGTTATGGGAGCACTCGGTATGGTCGCAGGTATGTTTATTTTGGTTGCCATATTTTGGGCAGGTATTTTCGTAGAAGGTGATGGTAGTTTGGAAATGATTGGTGTTATCTTGGTGACCCTCGCTGGTTTGTTGATTTTAATTGGCATACCCGGAATTATAGGCGGCGCTGGTTTGCTGCTTGAAAAACCCTGGGCGCCTGGTCTTTTGCTATTGGTGGGGGTTTTATACCTCCTATTTTTGCCCTTAGGGACCGTGCTGGGTATTTATACCTTCCTGGTCTTGATGCGCGACGAATTATCGCTACTGTTCGTATCTCCCCGTACATACAACCACCGCGAACTAGCCTAAAGGGTAGATTTCCTAACCTACTACTAGGCGTTATGCTTATCCTGTTTTGAGCGAAATTTCATTCTTGTTCTTAAAGGAAACCTCGATAAATCTGGATCGGATAGGTCGTTTCTTAGAACTGTCATCAAATTTTAGTCTTATCATTATTAAAAAAAACCATCAAAAGGGAATGTAGTTAAATGGGTAGGTTATCTATTTTTAAACTACCTGAATGGAAATACAACATCCTGGCAAAATTCATATCGGAACATCAGGTTGGCATTATAAAAACTGGATGGGCAGCTTTTATCCGGACGGAATAAAATCTCCTGCTTTTTTAGATTATTACGTAAAGTTTTTTCGTACTGTTGAAATTAATAATTCTTTTTATAGGCTTCCTTCTCGGGGAACTTTTGCACTTTGGAAGCGTACTGTGCCACATGACTTCGTTTACGCTGTAAAGGCTAACCAGTTCATTACGCACATGAAACAGCTAAGGGAGCCAAAACAACATTTCAATAATTTTATTGGGCATGCAGATGCGCTGGAGGAAAAGTTGGGGCCTATTCTTTTTCAGTTGCCACCAGATTGGAATTTTAATTATGAGCGACTGGTGAACTTTGTAAATATTCTGCCCTCGTCCTTTCGTTATGCTATTGAATTTAGAAACTATAGCTGGTACAATCAGCAAGTGTATGACCTTTTACATCAGAAGAATATTGCTTTTTGTATTTATGAAATAGATGACCATATGTCTCCCATGCCCGTAACGGCGGAGTACTTATATGTGCGCCTGCACGGGCCTGCAGGAGAATGTGCCGGAAGTTACAACGAAAGCGCGCTGGCTCGGTGGGTAAGCCAATGCAAAACATGGACTGCAGAGGGAAGAGACGTTTATTTCTTTTTTGATAATAACCAACAGGGGTACGCCGCATGCAATGCGCAACGCATGCTGGAACTGGCAGCGCTGACAACTGGATGATGAGACAGGCTGCTGACTTAATGCTATATCTGCTGTTGATGAGACCGTCAACAACCCGAAAACGTTTGCTCCAGCTTTGTAGAATTTGCTTCACTTCAGGGTAAAATCAGAAAGATTGACTAGGGAGATGGGTGCGTATTGGCGGAATTGTGTTAAATTTCAATTCAACTATCATCAAATACCATAAACCCTATTCAGTATAGATCAACATGAAGATAAATTCTTTTCACATCGCTTTTATATGTTTGTTTTTAGTAAGTTGTTCTTCTACCCAGCTAACTAACGAGGAGGCTCCGGAAGTAGTGGGTGTTATAGGCCAAACTGCCGGACTTGCTACCGCGCATCCTGTTGCTTCGGAAGTTGGGCTAACGATATTAAAGGAAGGTGGCAATGCTTATGATGCGGCAATAGCCGTACAGTTTGCGCTGGCCGTAGTATATCCTCGTGCAGGAAACATAGGCGGCGGAGGGGTTCTGGTTTTCAGGTTGTCATCCGGGGAACTCGGCTCGCTGGATTTTCGTGAGAAAGCTCCAGGGATGGCCCACCGCGACATGTATCTGGATCCGCAGGGTGATGTTATTGAGGGGCTAAGCAAGGCCGGTGCACTGGCATCGGGGGTGCCCGGGTCGGTGGGTGGAATGTTTGCCCTACATGAGAAGCTTGGCAGCAAACCTTGGAGCGATTTGTTGGCACCTGCTATAGCCCTGGCGAGGAGTGGGGTGGTTCTTACTACAATGGAAGCTGATGTAATGAATCGCTATAAAGGAGAAATTGAGGCGCAGAATTCCTATTCGCCGGCATTTATTCATCATGTAGCTTGGGAAACTGGTGACACATTAAAACAGCCTGAACTCGCCAGTACGTTGGAAAGCATACAACGCTCAGGTCGTGATGGCTTCTATAAAGGCGACGTGGCCGCAAAAATTGTAGCAGAGATGCAAAAGCAAGGTGGTCTTATTTCATTAGAAGACCTTGAAAATTACAATGCGGTATGGCGCGAACCATTGATAGGCCATTATAAAGGTCATAAAATTATATCCATGCCGCCGCCGTCCAGTGGAGGAGTTGCGCTGGTACAGTTATTTGAAGGAAGTAAAGCTTATCCTCTGGATGAATACGGTCATAATGCAGCAAAAACTATCCATATCATGACGGAACTCGAACGACGTGTTTACGCCGACAGGGCAACATATTTAGGAGATCCTGATTTTTTTGACGTCCCCTTGCAAAAGCTGCTGAATCCTGCCTATTTAAAGGAAAGATTTTCTTCTATCGATCTTAGCAGGAATACACCTTCTAAAGAAATAAAGGAAGGTAAAGTAGATATCATTGAAAGTATAGAAACCACCCATTTTTCTATCGTCGATGCATTTGGAAATACCGTTTCTTTAACTACTACCTTGAATGGGAATTTTGGCTCAAAGGTAGTTGTTGAAGGGGCAGGTTTTTTTCTTAATAACGAAATGGACGATTTTAGTGTGAAACAGGGCATTCCGAATATGTTTGGCCTGATCGGTTATGAAGCCAATGAAATTGCGCCTGGAAAAAGAATGTTAAGTTCTATGACGCCCACCATTGTAGAAAAGGAGGGTCGTTTATTTATGGTCATTGGTACACCTGGCGGGTCGACCATCATTACATCGGTTTATCAGACTATACTTAATGTAATAGACCATGACATGACCTTGCAGGGCGCCATCAATGCCAAAAAGCTGCACCACCAATGGTTGCCCGACAAGATTTTAGTTGAGGAGGGCGCTATTGATGAGGGCACCGAAGATATTTTGATTCAAATGGGGCATCAGCTGGATAATGTAAGAAGTATCGGCAGGTTGGAAGGTATCCTCATAAGGGCCGACGGATCTCTGGAAGCCGCGGCAGACCATACTCGTGGCGACGATACAGCACTGGCTTATTAGTTTTCAGCTTTACCTGATTTTTGTCTTGCCACTACACTGCAATACGGATATCACTGTGGGGTAAAGTAATTATTCTGTCTTTTTCCAGTTATTAAGTTCATGATTAAGATATTGATTTGTGTTTTTTTCTTCCTTCCTCTGGTGACCGCGGCACAAATATTTAAAAAGAAAGAGGAGGAAAACAAAGGGATCCGGTTCCCTAAGTACGTTGCTTCAAAAAGAAGTATCGGTATGATTGGCGGGATAGAAAGGGGAAACATAACGATGTTAGAATTAGGGATAGAAGGTCATTGGAAGAAAATACGGTTAAGAAACGCACGCACATTGGCAGCAAACGCCAATATGGAGTACAACTTCGGACACAATATATTAGGTTACAATGCAGCGGGTTGGATAAAAAAGGGCCGGGTCAATCTTACCTATGGAGTCAACTTCAATTATCTCACAGACTTTACCTATACAAGATACGGCATGGGGCCACAGATCGGCTTCCGCGTACTAGGCCTCCACCTGGTAAATGGTTATAACTTTCTTCTGGGTGATAATGAGCTCGACCAGGTCAATAAATTTTATGTCGGGCTGCGGTATTATTTTCCGCTGGAAAAGAAAACCAAGGTTGTCAATGTCAATAAAAGGAAGAAAAAGGACGATAATAAAAAAACGCCATTTTGGCGCAAAGGTAAAACCTGAAGGCGATGAATTAAAAAGCTATCGGCCAGGTATAGCCTGTAAAATATCAGCAACAATATCATCAATATGCTCTAGGCCTACCGATATCCTGATCAATCCATCGCTAATGCCGACAAACTCGCGATCTTCTATTGACAATTTCGAATGTGTGGTAGAAGCGGGATGTGTAGCGATGGTTCTGGAATCTCCCAGATTTGCCGTCAGGGAAATCATTTTCAATTGGTTCAGAAAGTTAATGCCGCTTTCCAGTCCACCCTTTAGCTCAAAAGTAACAATACCACCGCCAAGTTTCATCTGCTTTTTTGCCAGATGATATTGCGGATGGGAGGGTAGAAACGGATATTTTACCCAGGCTATTCCGTCCTGCTGCTGAAGTAATTCAGCCAGGTGCAGCGCGCTTTGACAATGGCGGTCCATCCGGACGGCCAAAGTTTCTAGGCTTTTCGATAAGATCCAGCCATGAAATGGCGACATGGCAGGTCCGGTGTGGCGGGCAAAGAACCGAACTTTCTCCATTAGCACCCTGGTTCCTACGATTGCCCCACCAACCACTCTTCCCTGCCCATCAATAAATTTGGTAGCAGAATGTGTGATGATATGAGCCCCAAAGCGTGCAGGGTTTTGTAGATAAGGTGTAGCGAAGCAATTGTCGATATTAAGGATGAGCTTATGTTTTTCAGCTAACCGACCCAGCCATTCGAGGTCGATGATATCCAGTGACGGGTTGGAAGGTGTTTCAGCAAAGATCATCTTAGTCTTTGGTTTAATCTCCTTTTCCCACGCATCCGGCTGGTTGATATCCACATAGGTGTGGTCGATGCCCCAGCGCGGGAAAAGCTGCGTTACAATCTGATGTGTGGAGCCAAAGACCGAACGACTGATCAAAAGATGGTCGCCGCTGTTTAGAAAAGCTGCCATACTTACAAACATGGCTGCCATGCCCGAAGCCATGGCCATGCCATCTTCTACGCCTTCCAGCAGGCAAAGCTTGGCAATAAACTCGTCATTATTCGGGTTAGAAAAACGCGAGTAAATATTCCCTTCCATTTCATTGGCAAATAATGCCCTGGCCTGTTCGGCATCATCAAATACAAAGCTGGATGTAGCAAAAATAGGCACAGCGTGCTCCCGTTGATCAGAACGGGTATTTTGTGTGCGAACGGCCATTGTTTCAAAATTCTTATGCTCTTCCATCCAGTACTATGTTTTATGCCTGATTTTTGCCAGGCACAAATATGGCTCAAAAAATTAAAACATTCAAAGCCTCAGCCCAATGAAAACATCTAAAATCACGGATGTTCGATAGCCATAATAGGAAGTCACTAAGCATACTTGGTAAATTCAACATCAAAGGGGGTGAATTTATCAGCAAATTAGTAGGAAAGAGCTTATATACTAATTGTTCCCTCTTTCCAGCGCTACCTGAACCTTCTCCTGCTTTCTTTTATTAACAATATCCTGCATGATCATCTGTGCATGTACCCTTGAATTTTCTATAAACCACTTATGTGTTTCCATGCCTCCACAAATGACACCAGCCAGGTAGATATTCCTTTGATTAGTTTCCATGGTGTGTTCATTATAAACCGGTGTTTTCAAAACCGGATCCTGGTGTTGTATTCCCAAAGATTGTAAAAAAGTGAAATCAGGCATGTACCCTGTCATGGCTAAGACAACGTCGTTAGCAATCGTAATAGATTCATTTGCCACCGCGATGTTCACTGTATCCTTCGTAATTTCAGTAGGCATGGCGTTAAAATATGCTTTAATAGTACCCTCCTTGAGGCGGTTTTCAATATCCGGCCTCACCCAATACTTCACCCGGGTACTTATGGCGTGCTCACGGACCACCATGGTTACTTCAGCACCTTTTCTATAGGTTTCCAGGGCTACATCTACCGCGGAGTTCGCGCCGCCTATAACACAAACTTTCTGGCCAAAAAACGGATGCGCTTCCTTATAATAATGATGCACTTTTGGAAGACTTTCCCCGCGTATGCCCATCAGGTGAGGGATGTCATAGAATCCGGTCGCTATTACAATGTATGTGGCAGAATAAGTTGCCTTAGAAGATTTTACCGTGTACTGTCCACTGCTATCTTCTACAGAAATGACTTCTTCATATAGGTTGATGATTAGCCCGGCGCTCATGGCTACTCTACGATAATATTCCAATGATTCGGCGCGATTGGGCTTTACACCCTGGGATATGAAGGGGACGTTCCCAATCTCCAGTTTATCAGCAGTTGAAAAAAACGTCATACTCAACGGATAATTGTACAGTGAATTGACGAGGCAGCCTTTTTCCAATATCATGTAGCTGAGGTTCTTATTTTTGGCTTCTAAGGCGCATGCTAGCCCAATGGGGCCTGCGCCAATGATAATGATATCGTAGCGTTTTGCTGCTGTCATGGAGCATTGAAAGATTAGGTATCGATCTTGTCGTACTAGCCAAACAAGCAGCAGGTCCGCAAGTTCATTTACTTCAAATAAATAGGTTATTTATTCCGATCGATCGTATATTGAACCAATTGAAAAAGGGAATTTCTGTATTTAGACTCTTTGAAGGTATAGAGGATTTGTTGTGCTTCCAGAAAATATTGTTGCATCGTAGCAGTGGCATAATCGATGCCTCCGGATTGCTTCACAAATGCTATCACCTCGGCCACTTTTTTAGGTTTATTGCTTTCATTTTTAATAATCGAAATGATACGCTTTTTTTCCAGCCAGCTAGCTTGCTGTAAAGCATAGATCAGTGGTAGCGTCATCTTTTTCTCTTTAATATCTATACCCAAAGGTTTACCTATTTCCTGCGTGCCGTAATCAAAAAGATCGTCTTTGATTTGAAACGCCATGCCCACCTTTTCGCCAAACAGGCGCAATTTTTCTATCGTTTCCGGATTGGCGTTGGCCGAGCATGCTCCAACAGCACAGCATGAAGCAATCAACGAGGCGGTTTTTTTGCGAATAATCTCGAAATAAACTTCTTCTGTGATGTCCAGGTGGCGGGCTTTTTCGATCTGGAGCAACTCGCCCTCACTCATTTCCCTCACAGCTGTAGAAACGATTCTAAGCAGATTAAAGTCGCCATTGTCTACTGATAGCAACAGGCCCCGGGAGAGCAGGTAATCCCCAACGAGTACAGCAATCTTGTTTTTCCAAAGTGCATTGATGGAAAAGAATCCTCTTCGGTAGTTTGCATCATCAACGACATCATCGTGTACCAGGGTAGCTGTATGTAGTAATTCTATTAGCGCAGCGCCACGGTTGGTGGCCTCTGTAATTTCCCCGGCAACACCAGCAGTAAGAAAAACGAACATTGGTCGCATTTGCTTTCCTTTGCGTTTCACGATGTAGTTCATGATCTTGTCAAGCAACAACACTTTACTTTTCATAAATGAACGGAATTTCTTTTCGAATTCCTCCATTTCTGAAGCTATGGGAGCCTGAATGTCTGTGATTTTTAGCGTCATGAATGTAGATACAATATTAATATCTAATTGTACCAAAGCAAAATCAAAGCTTAGATTTGCCGCAGTAAAATAGAAGTTTAGCTACCTTTATGTCAAATTATGGCGTGGTTGAAACAATGTATCTGTGTTTTATCTTTGCAATAACGTCGTCACACGAAATGAAGGAGTATACATGAGCAAGACATCTATAGTAAAAACAGGAGACAGCATAATACCTGGTAAGCATAACGGTAAAAACATCCTCTGGGATGCCAGGTTTTTACCTAATGATATGAAAAAGCCCATTATTTTGTTCGTACACGGCTTCAAAGGATTTAAAGACTGGGGACATTTTAACCTAATGGCCGATAAATTTGCGCAGGAAGGGTTTGTTTTCGTTAAAATGAATCTGTCGCACAATGGCACCACGCCTGATCATCCAGTTGACTTCGTAGATCTCGAAGCTTTTGGTCATAATAACTTTTCTATAGAAATGGATGACCTGGGCAGTTTGATCGATCATATATTTAGTCCTGCTTTTGAGGTGCCTGCCCAAGAGATAAATTTATCGCGACTTTTTATTATAGGTCATAGCCGTGGCGGTGGATTGGCTATCCTAAAAGCCTATGAAGATAAAAGAATCTATGGGCTCGCCACCCTTGCCGCTATTGATGATCTTGAAAAGCGCTGGTCTGGTCAGGCGCTTAAGCAGTGGGAGGAAGCGGGCGTTCAGATGGTTCATAATGGAAGAACCAGACAAGATATGCCGCTTTATTTTCAGCTGGTCGAAGATTTTAGGAGAAACAAAAGCAGGTTGGATATTCCGGCAGCGGTAAAAGGTATGAGCAAGCCCATGCTGATCATTCATGGGAACGACGATGAAACTTTGCCGGTAAGTATGGCCAGGAATATGAAAGACTGGAATAGCAAGGTAATTTTAGAAATTGTAAATGGAGCTAACCATACGTTTGGCGGCAGCCATCCGTGCCCTTCGGCCAAATTGCCAGATCATACACGGCTGGCAGTAGAAAAAATAAAAAATTTTTTTACGGTATACTAGCTCTTCATATTGATGAATTGCAAAGGTAGCCCTAAGTCGCTTTTTCTCAACAAAGCAATTACCTCCTGCAGATCATCAATTTTTTTACCTGTCACCCTTACGGTGTCGTCCATGATGGCGGCCTGCACTTTAAGCTTCGCATCTTTAATCAACTTTACGATCTTTTTGCTGTCCTCTTTATCAAGACCGGCCCGTACCTTGATGCTCTTTCGGTAGGTCTTTCCAGCCTGTACTTCTTCTTTTGAGAAATCAAACGCCCTTCCATCTATACCTTGTTTTATTGCACGCATCACCAGCATATCTTCTATAGCCTTGATGCCCATTGGATTGCCCGTTTCAAGCGATATGATGAATTCTTTTTTATCCAGAGCGATATCGGTGTCCGTTCCTTTAAAATCATACCGATTGGTAATTTCTTTTTGTACGACATTCACCGTATTATCTAACTTTTGAAGGTCTACTTCACTTACAATATCAAAAGAAGCCATAGTGCTAATGTTTAAAAACAGCTCAAAGTTAAAGCTTTTTATAATTACATCGAAATAGTTGCATTTATATAAAATAACATACAAATCAATTATAGAGGTAATTATATCAAACCCTTATAAAAAGGCATTTCTGTTGCATTTTACTTCGATTTGTTACAGTTTTATTATATGAATAGGTAAATTTTCATTCTTTTCTTACTTGAATGGTTTTTTGCTATGGTAGCGACTTTTTTTTTAGAATAAATACGAGTTATTTGAATCAATCATTTAACAATAACACGATGCGCAGGATTGATTCAAACAACGAACATTTAAAAGATAAAGCCAAATTTATTGTCAACGAAGGCAAGTTTGTCTCCAGGGTTGAGTTTCAACATCTGGAAATTTCTTTGTATAAATTATATGGGGAGTTGATTGAAATTTGGTTTGAAACATCATCGGAGTCCGTGATGAAGGTCAGGTATATGAAAGGCAATAAATTCAATCCCTTTTTGAAGCATTTAAAAGCAAGTACATTGAACTAAGATAATCCATTTCAACTGTTCAACCATGGGGCTGTTTCGAGAGAATCAGCCTTTTTTTCTTTAGGTATGTCGCATTTTCCGTTTCTCAACCGAATTTGAAGAACATAAGGATGTGGTTTTCGTAAGCCTTCAAAATGCTCCTTATTTTGAAGCGTAATGAATACGAATAAAATCCTTTTGCTTTTGCTCGCATGCATCAATTTTACCCATATTATGGACTTCATGATCATGATGCCATTGGGCACCTTTCTTATCCCGTTATTTAAGATCAATCCGCAACAATTTAGCTTTCTGGTTTCTGCCTATACCTTTAGTGCCGGTATTGCAGGCTTTATTGCTGCTTTTTTTGTAGATCGTTTTGATAGGAAATGGGTTCTACTGTTTGGTTATACCGGTTTTATCGTAGGCACATTGGCCTGTGCTGTTGCCCCTAGTTATGAAATTTTGCTGGCGACCCGAATTTTGGCTGGTACATTTGGTGGTCTCATTGGTGCGCAGGTTCTTTCCATTGTGGGTGACGTATTCCCTTTTGAAAAACGAGGCGCAGCAATGGGCACGCTCATGGCAGCATTTTCTTTCGCTTCAGTTGCGGGGGTACCCGTAGGGTTGTATCTAGCGGCTACTTTTAGCTGGCATATGCCTTTTATTGCAATTGGAGGTATAGGCATCCTGGTCATACCGCTGGTTTATTACTTTATGCCAAATATGAAGGGGCATATTCAGCAATATGATTACAAGCCAAGCCCCTGGCTCGTGGTCACCAATATTATTGGTGACAGAAACCAGTTGCGCGGCCTGCTTCTGATGTCTGCGTTGATGTTGGGACATTTTTCTATTATTCCGTTCATAGCTCCTTATATGGTATCCAACGTAGGTTTTACCGAACACCAGATCAGTTATATCTACCTGATAGGCGGCGGTTTAACGTTTTTTACATCGCCGCTGATCGGGAAGTTTGCCGACAAGCACGGGAAATTTAAGACCTTAAGTCTTTTTATTATCCTGTCGACAATCCCTATATTCCTGATCACCAACATGCCTGCCATACCGTTTTATTATGTTTTAATCGTCACAGCATTATTTTTCGTCTTTGGTGGTGGGCGGATGATCCCTGCCCAGGCCATGATCACCTCAGTAGTGCTTCCTCAACAGCGGGGCGGATTTATGAGTATTACCTCTTCTGTACAACAGCTTTCGACAGGGGTGGCAGCTATTGTTGCTGGTGCAATACTGACCACTAATGCCCAGGGACAATTCGAAAATTATCAATATGTGGGCTATCTTGGAATAATTATTAGTCTGAGTTGTATTCATATTGCA
>LXQK01000156.1 GCA_001683905.1 Marivirga sp. ANT-B6 | reverse complement strand
TGAAAGTAAAGCTTAAAGATCTTTCTGTGGGTGGGGGCATCATCAACGCCTATAACGCAGCCCAGATGGCAGAGAAGCTTTCCAAACAAAAAGTATCGTTGGGGGAGACTATCCTACAGGTAAGATAAACGATTAGGGTTTGGGCAATTCAGCAATAATGGTTGTTCCACCTTTTGTTTTATCCCCAATACTTACCTTTATCTCTGCTGATAATGGCAGTAAAAGGTCTATGCGTGACCCAAACTTGATAAATCCAAATTCTTCACCTTGGGTGACTTGATCGCCTTCGGCGACATACCATTTGATACGCCGGGCAAGCGCTCCGGCAATCTGGCGGAAAAGGATTTCTATGCCATTATTGAGCTCAATGACAAATGTGGTTCTTTCATTGTCGACGCTTGATTTTGGATGCCACGCCACGAGGTATTTTCCCGTATGATATTTGAAATATTTGATTACCCCTGTGACGGGGTTTCTGTTGACGTGTACATTAATAGGCGACATAAAGATAGACACTTGCTTTCTTTTGTCTGAAAAATATTCAGTATCAGCAACTTCCTCTATCACGACCACTTTGCCATCGGCAGGAGCAAGTACATATCGCTCGTTTAATTCTGAGCGTACTTTAGGGCTCCGGAAGAATTGAAGTATGGTGAGAAAGATGATGGTGCTAAAAATCACTACGGAATATAATACCAAAATATTAGTAGGAAATAAATATGCAAAAAGCATATTGACGGCAATCAAAAAGATAAATAATACGACAAGTAGTGTACGTCCTTCTTTGTGTATAGTCATATGATAAAATGAAAAAAGATGCTGCCTTACAGTCAGCATCTTATATTTGATGATTAAAACCCTCCTCTAAACTTATATGTTTTGGCAACTTTATCGATTGCTACAATATAAGCTGCAATTCTTAAAGACACGTTGTATTCGAGGGAAACTTTGTAAACATTATCGAAAGCATCTTTCATGATCCTGTCCGATCTTCTGTTCACACGTTCCCGTGTCCATTTATACCCTAATCTGTTTTGTACCCACTCGAAATAGGACACCGTAACACCACCGGCATTGGCCAGGATATCTGGCACGACCATGATACCATTGTTATTGATGATAGCATCTGCCTTAGATGAGGTAGGGCCATTAGCCCCTTCAACAATCAGACGGGCCTTGATTTTCTCTGCATTATGGATTGTAATCACATCTTCCTTTGCTGCAGGAACAAGTACATCAACATCCAAAGTAAGCAGCTCTTCGCCATCGATATTTTCAGTTCCCGAAAATCCATTCAGGCTACCATTATGGCTATCGCGGTATTCTATCGATGCTCTAAGATCTATACCATTCTGATTATAATAGGCTCCTGAAAGATCACTGATTGCAACAACTTTTACGCCTCTTTCTTCTAACAGCAATGCGGCAAAAGAGCCGACATTACCAAAACCTTGTATAGCACAGGTTGCCTTTGCAGGGTTAATCTTCAGCTTTTCCATTGCGGCAAGTGCCGAAACCATTACACCTCGCCCTGTAGCTTCCGTACGACCGAGGGACCCACCAAGTACTAGTGGCTTACCGGTAACAACCGCATTTACAGTCATTCCCTTGGCTCGGGAGTATTCATCCATCAACCAGGCCATCTCACGTGGCCCTGTACCCATATCCGGGGCAGGTATATCGCGGTCGGGACCAAATATCTCCACCATGCTTTGGGTATAAGCTCGGGTAAGGCGCTCTAGCTCGCCTGCAGACATTTGCCTTGGATTACACTTAATACCACCTTTTGCACCACCATAAGGAATATCTACAACAGCACATTTCCATGTCATCCATGCGGCCAGTGCTTTTACTTCGTCCAGGTGAACGTCCATATCGTAGCGAATCCCGCCTTTTGAGGGCCCTAAGATATTGGAGTGTATTACCCGGTAGCCTTCAAAAACCTGCAATGTTCCGTCGTCCATGGTTACAGGTAAGGATACAATCACCTGCTTGGTAGGATTCTTAAGCACATTATATACCTCATCTTCCAATCCCAGCGCCTGCGAGGCAATCTGAAACCTGGACATCATTGACTCAAACGGATTCTCTTTGTCCTTGATAGGGGCGGGTTCTATATAAGCCATAAATCTTAAAAATTAATAATTTTTATTTTTTGTCAAAAATCTTAAACATGCGTGCAATATTACTGCTTTTTTACGACAATAAATTACGAATATATCAGAAGATTTTAAGGAAAGCGACGATAAAAGGTGCTGAGAGCAATAATCCATCAAACCTATCCAAAAATCCGCCATGGCCCGGAATGACGGTTCCCGAATCCTTGATTTCTATGCTTCGTTTAAAAAGAGACTCTACAAGATCACCATACGTTCCGGCAACCACAATGATGCCTGCAATAGAAAACCACTGCCAGGCAGCGAGGTCTTTATAAAAATATGAAAGACCAAAAGCGATGGATACAGCAGTAATGGCACCACCAATGCTGCCCTCCCATGACTTTTTTGGAGACACCCTTTCGAAGAGTTTGCGCTTTCCAAATCTAACGCCCGCAAAATATGCGCCAGTGTCACTTGCCCAATGTAACAAGATACAGCCAAAAATGATTTGAAAACTGTATACGCCAAAGGGAAATACGATAACATTGAGCAGGGAAATGGGTAGTGCTACGTAGCTAATGCCTAAAAATGTAAATGCGATATTGGTAAATGGCTTCTTCTCCCCCTTTTTATATAGCTTGATAAAGAAAATACAAGCGACAACGGGGAAGATCAGGAAGTAGTAGCCAAAGCCCACCACCTCCTTCTCTACAAGGAAGGTAAGGCAAAAGATAAATAAGCCACAAAACGTGCCCCATGACTTTAAAGGGACCATGCCATCGAGTCCTACGAGCTTATAGAACTCGAGCTGCGTAAAAGCGCAGATTAGCATGAAAATGGCAAAATAAGCCCATTCACTATAATATACACCTGCCACAATGATCACAGCACCCACTACCGCAGTGATGATCCGCTGCTTCAGGTTGCTGTATTTACTCAAAATGTATGTCATGCTCAATGATCTTAGTTGCCTCTGGTACATGTTCAGCCATGGTATGGACTTCATACTGGCCGATTTGATATAATTGATCCTGCTTATTTAAAACGATGGAATGCATGCCGTTTTCCTCCAAAATCGTCTTCACAATTTCGGCACGGTGACTCAACTTTGTACTATAAACCCGGTGCCAATCACTCATCGACGACCGCTTTTGATGCAAATATGGTTCTAAAAAAATACAGCAATACAATAACAAAAACCAGA
>LXQK01000155.1 GCA_001683905.1 Marivirga sp. ANT-B6 | reverse complement strand
CAGGTGACATTGATTTCTTCTAAACTGATAGTAGCTGCAGCCAGACCGGTTGGGGCTGCAGGTGGCGCCGGAAGTGTAATAATACTACTTCTAAGAGCAGCATCTGGCACGGGGATCTCCACTCCCCCGGTATCGGCACCGCTATAACTCACCACCAACACTTCACTTTGGACGCGATCGTAATGCTTTACCAAAATCTGATGTGGCCCGGCAGCTAGAAAAACCGAACCCGTCCTGTCCTGTGCACCATGATTCCCATCATTATTTACAATCGTATCTCCATTGATTAACAATATACTTCCGGAAGCAGCCTTCACTTTAAACGTGTACGTATCGGCTGCTTTGATATAGATATACCCTTCGAAATCAAAGGCAAAATAATCAACGTCAGTGTCGGGCCTTACGCCCCCATCAAGCATTAGGTCGATGTTGAAATTGTTGATAAAGCCCTGCTTTTCAACGGGCCATCCCGCATAATCCGCAACTTTCTCCCATCTTCCACCAGAATAATACCGATAATTTAATCCGTCGAAAAAAGTAACCGCCGTGAGCTGGTTGCTGGCTGCGGACATATTACCTGCAAGATCTCTGGCTTTGACCGTAAAATTATAAATAGTTTCTGGTAATAATCCGTCCACCAAAAAGGTGGTTTCCGTAGTACTGGCAAGGAAAACGCCTGCGCTATAGATATCGTAGGCTACTACCCCAACATTGTCGGTCGAGGCTACCCACGACAGGTTGATGCTCGTATCGGTAGAGCCCTGCTTTACCAGGTTTCCAGGTGCTGTCGGTGGCGTTGTATCGCCAAGGGTTGTGGCAGAAGCAATGTTACTGGCCGGCGAGCTCCCGATATCATTTATAGCCCGGATTTTATAGAAGTACGTGGTGTTTGCGGCAAGGTTTTCATCCCGAAAGGTAATTTTATTTTCAGTTGTTAAGGCGATAAAACTAAAGGGCCCAGCTTCCGCAGTTGCCCGGTATACTTCATAGCCCCGTTCTATATCAGCCATGTCATTCCAAAACAATTGAATGCTGGTTTCAGAGTTTGCCTTTGCCGACAGGGAAGTAGGTACCGGTATTGCAGTGGTGGGGGCATTCAGGTTTACAACTACGGGCAAAGAGGCCAAACTTGGGCATCCATCCGGCTCAGTCACCACGAGGGTATAGGTGCCGGCGCTGCTTACGACGATGCTATTATCTGAGGCATCCATACTAATGTCATTCTTAAACCAGGCATAAGTTTCATACCCCTCCGGTGCGAAAAGGGTAACGGATGTACCCCCATCGAGGCCAGGCAAATTGGTACTGCCTTGTGCTTTGATTTGTGGATTTACCGTTAAAGCTTTTACAACGGATGTACCCCCATCGAGGCCAGGCAAATTGGTACTGCCTTGTGCTTTGATTTGTGGATTTACCGTTAAAGCTTTTACTTTGATTGTCTTTGGCTTAGACCAGGCCGTCCATGTCGTGTCACGCCTGAAACGGACATAATAATCACCATATTCTGTAGCAACGATTTCGTTATTTAAGGCTTCTGGAAAAACAGTTTCAGTGCCATTAACCACTTTTTTCCACTGATACATTTGAAATCCGGCGCTTACACCGAGCTTGATATTGATAGGATCACCCGGACAAACCTCTGTTTTGCCAAAATAAGCATGAATATTAGTTTTATTCTGGCCCAGCATCCAGCTGAAGAAGTCCGGCTCATCATAGGCACGGTTCCAGATGCCATGGCCCTGGTTGGCGTATTCGGTATACCGCGGTGTCGCACCTGCATTTCGAAGCTTTTTCTGATAATCCTGGGCTAACTTTGCCGTTGGCGCAGGATCTACTTCGCCCTGAAAATGCCAGATAGGGATATGCATAATTTTTTCTACACTAACATTTGGACGGACGCCCGACATTGGTAGTATAGCAGCAAATAATGTGGGGTTTCTTTCCGCCAATAACCAAACATATTCACCACCATTGGAAAGGCCATGAAGATAAATTCTGTTAGGGTCTATCTTGTGGCTCTTTTGCAAAAGATTAATAGTTTTCTCTATATATCCTAAATACGTACTATTCCAGCCATTGTTATTTTGCGGTACCAATACAAAACCCGGAAAAGCGCGGGCATTTGTCGGATTTCTATTAACATT
>LXQK01000154.1 GCA_001683905.1 Marivirga sp. ANT-B6 | reverse complement strand
TAATAAATAAATATTTTCAATATTGTTAAAAACAATATTTCATGTGCTATGGATGTTTATTGAACAGGCCCAAAGCTGATACAATAACCTTAGTAGCGATGAGAAATGCCTACGTATATAACCAATGACAATGACGAAAAATAATTTCAGGGTTTTTATATATACCCTACTTATACTTTTTGCAGGTTCTTGCAAGATTTCTGATAAACCGGTTGTGGATGCGACTGAAACAGATGTAGCCGTTGTCGATGACCTGGTATTGAAAGATTCTGTGCCGGCTCAGCAGCCACCAGTCTTCTACCAGCCTAAAGATTACAAGGAAAGCAGAATTCAGAAAAACGACATCATCCATACCAAGCTGGATGTTTCCTTCGATTGGGCCAAACAACACTTGCTGGGCATAGCTACGCTCGAAGTAAAGCCTTATTTTTATCCTCAAAACTCTCTGTTACTCGATGCCAAAGGCTTTGATATTCATGAGGTTGTTCTACTAAATAATGGAACAAATACAAACCTGGAGTACGAATACGATAACTTGAAACTTGATATCGCCCTAGATAAGGAATATACAAGAAACGAAAAATTTACTATCCAGATAAAATATACGGCTAAACCTAATGAAATGGAAGTAGGTGGAAGTGCAGCCATTACATCAGATAAAGGCCTCTATTTCATCAATCCTTTAGGGGAAGAGCTCAATAAGCCCAGGCAAATCTGGACACAGGGGGAGACAGAATCAAGTTCGAAATGGTTTCCTACAATCGATGCACCAAACCAGCGGTGTACGCAGGAGATGTACATCACTGTTGATGAAAAATTAACTACCCTGTCTAACGGCGTATTGGTGTATTCTAAGTTGAATGGTGATGGTACCAAAACCGATTACTGGAAAATGGAACTGCCCCATGCGCCTTACTTATTTATGATGGCCATTGGGGAGTTTGCTATTGTTAAAGACAAGTGGGGTGATATTGATGTAGATTATTATGTGGAGCCGGCGTACGAGAAATATGCCAGGTCTATCTTTGGCAATACACCTGAAATGATGACTTTTTTCTCCGAATTACTCAATTATCCCTATCCGTGGCCTAAATATGCGCAGGTGGTTGTGCGCGATTATGTATCTGGCGCAATGGAGAATACCTCAGCTTCGATTTTTATGGAGCAGCTTCAGGTAACTGACCAGGAGTTGATCGATACCCACTGGGATTATATCATTGCCCATGAGCTTTTTCATCAATGGTTTGGTAACCTGGTAACCACGGAAAGCTGGTCGAATCTGCCTTTGAACGAATCCTTTGCAAACTATAGTGAATATCTTTGGAATGAATATAAGTATGGCAAGGATGAGGCGGATTACCATGCACTGGAAGAAGCACAGCAATACCTGAAAGAGGCAGAAAGTAAACAAGTGGACCTGATCCGCTTTTATTATAATGATAAGGAAGATATGTTTGATAGCCACTCTTATTCCAAGGGCGGGAGGATTTTACATATGCTAAGAAAATACGTCGGAGATGACGCTTTCTTTAAGTCGCTTGAACACTATTTAAAGAAGAATGAATTTTCTTCTGTCGAGGTGCATAACCTTCGCCTGGCATTTGAAGAAATTACAGGAGAAGATCTCAACTGGTTCTTCAACCAATGGTTTCTTGCTGCAGGCCATCCGATACTAGATGTTTCGCACCAATATCTTGATGGGAAGGTGATTTTGGAGGTTTCGCAAAAGCAGGATACATCAAAGTTTCCGGTTTATAGCCTTCCTCTGTACGTGGATATCTACGTCGATGGAAGAAAAGAACGATTTGCTGTAAAAGTAGACAAGCCTTATCAGGTCCTGGAATTTCAGGTAGGCGCAAAGCCATCGCTTGTGGTTTTTGATGCCGAACACCAGCTTCTGGCTGAAATTAACCATGAAAAGGATCTGGAAGAGCTAGCCTTCCAGTATAATAATAGCACGGCTTTTCTTGCCAGGAATGAGGCCTTGCAAACGCTATCAGAAAATATATATGCTTCAAATAACAATACCATTGTCGCTAAAGCGCTGGACGACCCTTTCTGGGGGCTACGGCAGCTGGCTGTCAACGCTTTCGAAAATTATGAAGGAGACAACTTACAAGTGGTGGAGCAAAAGCTGATAAGCATGGCATTGCAGGATAAGAAATCCGTGGTCCGCGCCGATGCCATAGGGACTTTATCTTCAATTGATTCTACTCGCCATGCGGACATCTATAAAAAAGGTATGGAGGACCCATCGCTGGTAGTAATAGGTGCTTCCTTGTATGCCTATGGCAAAACAAACGAAAAAGATAAAGACCAGGTCTTTGGTAAGTTTGAAAAGGTGAATAATGTCAACGTCATCGTCCCTATAGCCAATTATTACCTGGAGTCGCAACAATTTGATAAAGCTGACTGGTTTATTGCCAGGATGGAGCATCTTAAAGGTGCCGATCTGTATTATATGCTTCAATACCTGGGGCAGCTCGCCCTGGCAGCGCCGCCGGAGGTTCAAACCAAAACGGCGGATGTGTTTCACGACTATGCCATCAATAATGATTTGTATTATGTAAGGTTAGCGGCCTTCCAGGGGTTGGTTCTACTGGAAGATGTAGCAGGGGTGGAGCAGATGATACAGAAAGTAATGTCCAGGGAAAAAAATCCGCAACTTCTACAGTATTACCAAAACATGACACAATAGTAAAATCGAGCTAAGGCGCAGAAAATCCTTCTTTTAAAAACTATTTTCAGGATATCGTATTCTTTTTTTTACAATTGTTTGAATAAAACAAAAAAGCATATAATTTTGCACTTCCTTAACCCGTCAGGTATAAAATATATCCGTGGTTGAGGGGCGTGTTGAAGGGGAGATTCCAGAGCGGCCAAATGGGACGGACTGTAAATCCGTTGTTGTAATGACTTCGCAGGTTCGAATCCTGCTCTCCCCACAATTGCATTGCAGCGATACCTTTTTATGATTGGCGTATGCCGCTTCAGATTGAGGAAATATTTAAAGCAGGCTTTTGCTGCTTCAAAGGTTGCAGGAACAATTGAAATAAAACAATGCGGGAGTAGCTCAGTTGGTAGAGCGATAGCCTTCCAAGCTATAGGTCGCGAGTTCGAACCTCGTCTCCCGCTCATTATAGCAACTTACATGAGCCCATTGCTTTAAATAAATGGAAAATGTAATTGCCAAAAGCTAGAAGCTAATTGCTAAAGGCGATACGTTTTAAAGCCGATGTAGCTCAGGGGTAGAGTACTTCCTTGGTAAGGAAGGGGTCAGGGGTTCAATTCCCCTCATTGGCTCTTAATCCTGAAAGATAATAGTAAATTTTAATCAATTATTTAACATACAAACTAAACTGAGGATTTTCAAATATGGCTAAAGCAAATTTTGACCGTTCCAAACCGCACGTTAACATCGGTACAATTGGTCACGTAGACCACGGCAAGACTACTTTAACTGCCGCTATTACAAAAGTTTTATCTGAAAAAGGATTTGCTGACGTAAGGGATTTTGCAAGTATAGATAACGCTCCTGAGGAAAAAGAAAGAGGTATCACTATCAATACATCTCACGTAGAATATTCTACTGAGAAGAGGCATTATGCGCACGTTGATTGTCCTGGTCACGCGGATTACGTTAAGAACATGGTAACTGGTGCTGCACAGATGGACGGCGCAATTTTGGTTGTTGCCGCAACTGATGGTCCAATGCCACAAACCAGAGAGCACATACTTTTAGCGCGTCAGGTTGGTGTGCCGCAACTTGTTGTTTTCATGAACAAGGTTGACTTGGTAGATGATCCTGAATTGTTAGAGCTGGTAGAAATGGAAGTGAGAGAGTTGTTAAGCTTCTACGATTTTGATGGAGACAACATTCCTGTAATCCAGGGATCTGCTTTAGGTGGTCTGAATGGCGAGCCTATGTGGGTTGAGAAAATTGTTGAACTAATGGATGCTGTGGATTCTTATATTCCGATTCCTGAGCGTTTGATCGACAAAGATTTCTTGATGCCTGTTGAAGATGTTTTCTCTATTACTGGTAGAGGTACTGTAGCAACTGGTAGAATTGAAAGAGGTGTTATCAACACGGGTGATCCTGTACAAATCTTAGGTATGGGCGCTGAAAACCTTAAATCTACCATCACTGGTGTGGAGATGTTCAGAAAGATACTCGACAGAGGTGAAGCTGGCGACAACGTTGGTCTGCTTTTAAGAGGTATTGAAAAAGAGCAAATCAAGAGAGGAATGGTTATCTGTAAGCCAGGTACTGTGAAGCCTCACCAGAAATTTAAGGCTGAAGTCTATGTATTGTCTAAAGAAGAAGGTGGAAGACACACGCCATTCTTTAACAAATACAGACCACAGTTCTACCTGAGAACGACTGACGTCACAGGAGAGATCAAATTACCAGAAGGTGTAGAAATGGTAATGCCTGGTGATAATATCACTATCGAAGTAAATCTAATCAATACTGTTGCAATGGAGAAAGGTTTGCGCTTCGCAATCCGTGAAGGTGGTAGGACGGTAGGTGCCGGACAGGTTACAGAAATATTAGAATAAGCATACAAAAATAATTTGACGAAGCGTTTCTGATTTTTTTCAGAAACGCTTTTGTTTAATATTTAATTTACCTATCTTTGCAGACCATTTTGGGCTGTGAGAAACGGGTGTAGCTCAATTGGTAGAGTAGTGGTCTCCAAAACCATTGGCTGGGAGTTCGAGTCTCTCCACCCGTGCAATAAATAATATCTTAATCAGATGGAAAAACTAAAGACTTTTGTCAAAGAATCTTACGACGAAATGACGAACAAAGTTTCCTGGCCAAAGTACAGGCAGCTGCAAAATAGCTCAGTCTTGGTTTTAGTGGCATCATTAATATTTGCATTGGTGATTGGGATCATAGACTTGGGGTTTGAAAATGCAATGAAATGGTATTACGAAAATTTTTAGTACTATATAGTATAGACTTTATATTGAATGAGTGAATTAAAGTGGTATGTACTTCGTGTAGTCAGTGGCCAGGAAAAGAAGATTAAATCCTATCTTGAAACCGAAATTGCACGGCAAAACTTAGGAGAATTTATTCCTCAGGTATTGATTGCCTCCGAAAAGGTATATGAAATGCGAAACGGCAAAAAACGGGTTCGGGAAAGAAATTTCTTTCCAGGTTATGTTTTAGTTTCTGCTGACATTACCCATGGAGAAGCGCACCACGTCATAACCAGTATACCTGGAGTCATTGGGTTTTTAGGATCAAACGACGGGGGGGCTTCCAAAACTCCCGTGCCTCTGCGCCAGTCGGAAATCAACAGGATTTTGGGCAAAGTAGATGAGGTGGATGAATTTGAAGAAAAACTTGATACGCCATTTATAGTAGGTGAGTCCGTCAAAGTTATGGATGGTCCATTTAGTGGCTTTACAGGTAATGTAGAGGAGGTATTTTCTGAAAGAAAGAAGCTTAATGTTATGGTTAAGATCTTCGGAAGAAATACGCCAGTTGAGTTAAATTATATGCAAGTAGAAAAACAAGAATAGCAATGGCTAAAGAAATAAGTGGTTACCTTAAGTTGCAGATCAAAGGTGCGGCAGCAAATCCTTCCCCACCGGTAGGTCCAGCTTTAGGTAGTAAAGGGTTGAACATAATGGAGTTTTGCAAGCAGTTCAATGCAAGGACTCAAGACAAACCAGGTCAGATTTTACCAGTATTATTGACTATATATACTGATAAGTCGTTCGACTTTGTTGTAAAGACGCCGCCGGCTCCTGTGATGATCATGGAAGCATCCAAGACGAAAAAGGGTTCAGCTGAACCTAACCGTATCAAGACAGGCGCTATTTCCTGGGATCAGGTGAAGCAAATTGCTGAAGTAAAAATGCAGGATTTAAATGCATTTAAAATCGAGTCTGCGATGAAAATGGTAGCTGGTACAGCAAGAAGTATGGGAATTAGAGTTACAGGTACTGCCCCTTGGGATAAATAAATCGTAGAAATGGCAAAGTTAACTAAGAAACAAAAAGAAGCTGTAGGCAAATATGATGCTGCTAAGCATTACTCTTTAGACGAGGCTTCTTCGATCGTAAAGGAAATCAATTACACGAAGTTTGATGCTTCTGTTGACATTGATGTTCGATTAGGTGTAGATCCGCGTAAAGCTGACCAGATGGTAAGAGGTGTAGTAGCCCTTCCGCATGGCACAGGTAAAGATGTAAAAGTACTTGTACTTTGTACTCCTGATAAAGAACAGGAAGCGAAAGACGCAGGTGCTGACTTTGTAGGACTCGACGATTATATCAAGAAAATCGAAGATGGCTGGACAGATATCGACGTGATCATCACCATGCCAACAGTAATGGCAAAGGTAGGACGTTTGGGTAGAGTATTAGGACCAAGAGGTTTGATGCCCAATCCAAAGTCTGGTACAGTTACGTTGGATGTAGCAAAGGCTGTGACTGAAGTAAAATCTGGTAAAATAGATTTTAAAGTTGACAAATTTGGTATCATCCACGCGAGTGTAGGTAAAGTTTCTTTTTCTCCGGAAAAGATCAGGGAAAATGCAAACGAAGTTATCCAAACCATAGCCAGGCTGAAGCCTGCTTCTGCTAAAGGTACATACTTTAGAAGTATCAGCCTTTCAAGTACGATGAGTCCGGGAATAACTATTGATAAAAGCAGTATTACAGGAATATAATCATGACTAGAGAAGAAAAAGCAAAGATCATAGACGGACTTACAGAAAAGTTGTCCAAAACTGATTACTTCTATATTACAGACGCTTCTGGACTTAGTGTGGCCAAAACCAACAACTTCAGGAAGCTATGTTTTGATAAAAAGTTAGAATACAAGGTTTTCAAAAATACAATGATCAAAAAAGCATTGGAAAACCTTAAAACAGATTATTCTTCATTTAATGATGAAGTTCTTAGTGGCTTCTCGGGCATCATATTTTCTCCTGAATCAGGAAACTTGCCTGCAAAAGTAATTAAAGATTTTAGAAGTAAAGACAAAAAAAGTACCAAACCCGTTTTGAAGGGCGCTTCCATCGACTCTGATCTATTCATCGGGGATGACAAGCTAGAAATGCTCAGTACCTTAAAATCTAAGGTAGAGCTAATCGGCGACGTCATCGGTCTGTTACAGTCTCCAGCGAAAAATGTTATTTCTGCTTTAGAAAGTGGTAAACATAAATTAGCAGGTATTGTAAAAACGTTGTCTGAAAGGTAAATCAATTCATAATAATTCAATCAAATTTTAAAATAGAGTAAAAATGGCAGATTTAAAAGCATTCGCTGAGCAGTTAGTAAACTTAACTGTTAAAGAAGTTAATGAGTTAGCAGGTATATTGAAAGACGAATACGGCATTGAGCCAGCAGTAGCTGCTGCTCCCGCTGCTGGTGGTGGTGGTGATGCAAGTGCTGCAGTTGAAGAGAAAACATCGTTTGACGTGATCTTGAAGTCAGCTGGCGCAGCGAAATTGGCTGTAGTGAAATTGGTGAAAGAACTTACTGGTTTAGGCCTGAAAGAAGCTAAAGAATTAGTTGACAGTGCACCTAAAGCAGTTAAAGAAGGTATCGCTAAAGACGAAGCAGAAGCACTTAAGAAACAATTGGAAGAGGCTGGAGCTGAAGTAGAAATGAAATAAGCTTGGTCATTCTCTTTTGAATGGTCGCCCCAAATTTAGGCCTGGCAGATTGTCAGGTCTTTTCCTGTTTGTAGATAAAAAATGCTATAGAACTGTCGAACTATTTCAGATGCATTTGCTGTTATACAGATTGTGCATTCCACAATTTCCTTAATTTAAATAATACGAGCCTTGGCTAATAATAATCAACTTAATAGAATTAGTTTTTCTTCTATCAAATCTGTTATAGATTATCCGGATTTTCTCGATATACAGCTACAATCTTTCCGTGATTTTTTTCAGTTGGAGACAGCTGCGGAAAAAAGAACACAGGAAGGCTTGTTCAAAGTATTTTCTGAAAATTTCCCTATCTCAGATTCCCGGGAGAACTTCGTTTTAGAGTTTATAGATTATCTTGTTGATCCCCCGAAATATTCTGTTGATGAATGTATCGATAGAGGATTGACTTATTCTGTGCCTCTGAAAGCAAAACTGCGATTGTCTTGTAACGATGAAGATAATGAAGATTTTGAGACCATCGAACAGGAAGTATTTTTAGGAAATATTCCTTACATGACTGAAAAAGGCTCCTTTGTAATCAATGGCGCTGAAAGAGTTATCGTTTCTCAGCTCCATAGGTCACCAGGTGTATTCTTTGCCCAGAGTAAGCACACCAACGGTACAAAATTATATTCCGCAAGAATTATCCCTTTTAAGGGATCATGGATAGAATTTGCAACCGACGTTAACAACGTTATGTATGCTTATATCGACAGGAAGAAGAAGTTTCCTGTTACTACTTTGTTACGTGCTATTGGTTACGGGTCGGATAAGGATATTCTTGATCTTTTTGGTCTTTCTGAGGAAGTAGCTGCTACTAAGGCAGGCTTGAAAAAAGTAGTCGGTAGAAAACTTGCTGCAAGGGTGCTAAGAACCTGGACGGAAGATTTCGTGGACGAGGATACTGGCGAAGTAGTTTCTATCGACAGAAATGAAGTATTGTTGGAGCGTGATTCTATTCTTGGAGAAGCAGATGTAGATATCATTCTTGAATCAGGCACTAAATCTATCATCCTGCATCGCGAAGATGTGAATGTTACAGATTATACTATTATATACAATACCCTGCAGAAGGATAATTCTAACTCCGAAAAAGAAGCTGTAGAGCAGATTTATCGCCAGTTAAGAAATACCGAAGCACCTGATGAGCAGACAGCAAGAGACGTGATCCAGAATCTGTTTTTCAGTGATAAGAGGTACGACCTTGGTGAAGTAGGAAGATACAGGATCAATAAGAAGCTCGGTCTTTCTATCGATTCGCAAACCAAAGTGCTTACGACAGAAGATATTATCCTGATCGTAAAATATCTGATTGGTTTAATTAACTCGAAGGCTGTAGTGGATGATATTGACCACTTAAGCAACAGAAGAGTAAGAACAGTAGGAGAGCAGTTGTACAGTCAGTTTGGGGTTGGTCTTGCCAGAATGGCCAGAACCATCAAAGAAAGAATGAACGTACGTGACAACGAAGATTTTAAGCCTGTAGATTTGATCAACGCGAGGACTTTATCTTCGGTAATCAATTCCTTTTTCGGTACTAATCAGCTTTCTCAATTTATGGACCAGACCAATCCGCTTGCTGAAATTACGCACAAACGTAGAATGTCAGCTTTGGGACCAGGTGGATTGTCAAGAGAAAGAGCAGGATTTGAGGTACGAGATGTCCATTATACACACTACGGCCGTCTTTGTACAATCGAAACGCCAGAGGGACCAAATATTGGATTGATTTCTTCGCTTTGCGTGCACGCCAAAGTGAATCACATGGGCTTTATTGAAACGCCTTATCGTGATGTGAAATCTGGTAAAGTGAACATGAGCGGTGATGTCATTTACCTGACTGCAGAAGAAGAAGATACACATAATATAGCCCAGGCAAATGCCCCGATTGACGATAAGGGTAATTACCTGAACGAAAGAGTTAAAGCAAGGTTTGAGGGTGACTTTCCAATTGTTGAGCCGAATCAGCTTACTTATATGGATATTGCGCCAAACCAAATTGTATCTGTTGCCGCTTCATTGATTCCGTTTCTCGAACATGATGATGCGAACAGAGCCTTGATGGGATCAAACATGCAGCGCCAGGCGGTTCCGCTTTTAAGACCCGAAGCACCTATTGTAGGTACTGGTCTTGAAAAAAGAGTTGCGCTGGATTCACGTAGCTTGATTATAGCTGAAGAAGATGGTGTAGTAGAGTACGTAGATGCAACTAAGATCGTCTTACGTTACGATCTTTCTGACGATGCAAAATCAGTAAGTTTTGATGAAGAACTGAAGTCTTACGATCTGATTAAGTTCAGGAGGACTAATCAAGACACTTGTGTCAACCTTAAACCTCTTGTATTTAAAGGAGACAAAGTAAAGAGAGGACAGCCACTTTGTGAAGGTTATGCTACACAACATGGTGAACTTGCCTTAGGGAGAAATCTGAAAGTAGCTTTTATGCCTTGGCAGGGATATAATTTCGAGGATGCGATTGTCATTTCCGAGCGAGTGGTAAGAGAAGATATATTTACTTCTATTCACATTGAAGAATTTGAGCTGGAAGTGAGAGATACCAAACGAGGTGAAGAAGAACTTACCTCGGAAATCCCTAACGTCAGCGAAGAAGCTGTTAAAAATCTGGATGAAAATGGTATCATCAGGATAGGTGCTGAGATAAAAGAAGGTGATATCCTGATCGGTAAGATTACACCAAAAGGAGAGAGTGACCCAACACCGGAAGAAAAATTGTTGAGAGCTATATTTGGTGATAAGGCAGGCGATGTAAAAGATGCCTCTATGAAAGCTTCCCCTTCTTTGAGAGGTGTGGTTATAGATACCAAATTGTTCACAAGGCCCAAGAAGGATAAAGACCTTAGAGCGAAGAGCAAGAAAGAAGTAGAAGTGTTGAAAAACAAATATAGCAAAGAACTTTCTGGCGTAAGAGCAATTATGATTCAAAAGATGGTGTCACTCTTGGAAACTAAAACCAGCCAGGGCATCAAGCATAAATTTGGTGACGAGATCATCTCTAAAGGTGTCAAATTCACCGGCAAAAATATCGAGGAAAATATCTTTCCCGAGAAGAACATCTACCGTGATGAAAGTACCTATAATGTAGCGGAGGAAGTAAATCTGATTTCAGACCTTATACTTGATAACTGGACAAACGATGAAAAGTTAAACAAAATGATCGTGAGGCTGGTGAAGAATTTCAATATTAAGAGAAATGAAATCGCTGGTAGGTTCAAGAGAGAAAGATTTACACTGGAAGTTGGTGATGAGTTACCTGCAGGCATTGTGAAACTAGCCAAGGTTTACGTTGCTAAGAAACGTAAGCTAAAGGTTGGTGATAAAATGGCGGGTCGTCACGGAAATAAAGGTGTAGTGGCCAGGATCGTTCGTGACGAAGATATGCCGTTCCTGGAAGATGGAACGCCTGTCGATATTGTATTGAATCCACTGGGTGTACCGTCAAGGATGAACTTAGGTCAGATCTACGAAACAGTGCTGGGATGGGCCGGATTGAAATTAGGCAGAACTTACGCGACGCCTATCTTCGACGGTGCTTCTATGGAGCAGGTTTCTAAAGAGCTTTCTGATGCGAAGTTGCCTGAGTTTGGCAGAACCCCGCTTTACGATGGACTTACAGGTCAAAAGTTTGATCAACCCGTTACTGTAGGTGTGATTTATATGTTGAAATTAGGTCACCTTGTAGACGATAAGATGCACGCACGTTCTATCGGACCATATTCTTTGATCACACAGCAGCCATTAGGTGGTAAAGCACAATTTGGTGGTCAGCGTTTTGGCGAGATGGAGGTTTGGGCTCTCGAAGCTTTTGGAGCTTCGCACGTACTGCAGGAAATCCTTACCATTAAGTCGGATGATGTAATTGGTAGAGCGAAAGCCTATGAAGCAATTGTGAAGGGTGAAAACATGACCAAACCGAATATACCTGAGTCATTCAATGTACTTGTACATGAATTGAGAGGCTTGGCATTAGAGATAACCTTAGATTAAGAGATAGACCTATTGTTGCAAAGTCGCTAATGATTTGCACCGAAATCTATCCTTCATATATCATTAGCACATTAACTAATTATTTA
>LXQK01000153.1 GCA_001683905.1 Marivirga sp. ANT-B6 | reverse complement strand
TAATGATTTGATCCAGCTCAACCAGCTTAGGTTTTAGGTAATTGATAAACTCGGTACACCGATCTTCAAAGCCTACAGGAAGGTCGTAATAGAGGCCGCCAACCCATATATAGTTGTAGAGCATTCTTGCCCCGCAAACCCACTCTAATAGCCGGAGGATATGCTCTCTGTCGCGCATAAGCCACAAAAATGGCGTATATGCGCCTACATCCATTCCGTAGGTGCCTATGGCAACAAAATGTGACGCCAATCTGTTAAGCTCCGCCACCAGAACCCTGATATATTCTACCCGGGGCGGTATCTGGTCCTGTATGCCCAGCATGCGCTCTACGCCCATAACATAAATATGCTCCGAATTCATAGAGGCCATATAGTCAAGCCTGTCGACATAAGGGATTCCCTGGTTGTAAGGCATCGATTCCACATGTTTCTCGAAGCATCGGTGCAGGTAGCCGAGGTGGGGCACTACATCTACGATATATTCGCCGTCGGTGAGCAACTCGAGGCGCAATACGCCATGGGTAGAGGGGTGCTGCGGCCCCAGATTCAGGATCATTTCGCCGGACTTCAACCCTTCGACCTTGTACTTGTTAGGTTCCGAGTTTTGAAGATGGGACTTATCAAACTGATATTGTATGGGATTAGCCACAGAAAATAATTTTAAAATTGCAAGTTTATTATTGTCGCTTTGCGTGAGGGATTGTAGTGGAAAGCCCACAGCGAGGCACGAGCGAGGACTTGTAACGGAAAGCCCGACCCGCAGGGGCACGCCCTGATCATGTTACACCCTCCAGGTGACGATATGATAAAATTAGCAAGAGCAAGCCTGAATATCTAATGTTTGCAAGGAAAATATCGGCCGGGTGACCAGCTTATTGCAATAGATTCAGCACTTTATTGGCAGTAGGCACATCGTTGTAATGCCACTTTCCCACCACTACCCCATCTTTTAGCAATACCATACCGGGGTTGGAGCGCATGATGGTCTTCAAGACGGTGGCATCGGCAAAATAATAGGGTACGGCCAGTTGAATCTCGTGCCGAAAAGCTTCGAAGGCTTCGGCATTGGAGGCTGTAACTGCCACACTTTCCACAGGCTGAGACACCAGTTCGCTTACGAGTCTGTTGATGTCTTTGAAGCTATCGTCATTGGCCTTGGTTACTTCATGAACGATAATGAGCAGCTTGTTGCCCTGGAAGGAAGCTTCTGTAAATTCACCATCATCGTTCCAGAGACTGTAGTCAAAGATTTTTGGCTGTACCTCAGGATTAGTGAGGATCATTTCCTTGAAAGTATACTCGTCGCCGGAGGGGTAAGCTTCCAGCCGCTCTTCTTTACCATCTTTTTCCATAATGTAGGCATATTGCAGTGGTGCTGAGGGTTGCATGAGTGCAGGAATATCGGCACCTACCTTATAAGCTCTGAAATCGATATAGGGCAGATGCTCGATGGCATACACGGCGATGATGACGAAAATAATGGTGAAAGAGGCCATGACGGCATGTCGAAATCTTGATGGCAAAAAGGCCGTAAAATCCTCGCGCCTGATGAAGATGATGATGATCAAAACCAGCAAAACCAGGTCTTTATAAAAAGATTGCCATGGCGTAAGCTTGATGGCGTCGCCAAAACAGCCACAGTCGGTGACTTTGTTGAAGTAGGCAGAATAAAAAGTAAGAAAAGTAAAAAAGATGATCATGCCCAGCAGGATCCAGCTGGTGATTTTTATCTTGTAATTTACCAGCACGGCGATGCCCAATACCACTTCAAGCACACTCAGGAATACGCTTAAGAATAGCGCTATAGGAATAAAGTTAAGAAAGAAAGGGGAAAAATCGATAGCAAAAACATTAAAATACTCTTCGAGCTTGATGGCTGTACCTACCGGGTCGTTGACTTTGATGAGCCCTGAAAATATAAACAATATACCCACCAATATGCGGGCTATATTACTGATTAGTTGCATATGTTAATTAAATAAGTCTTTTATAATATAAAACCCGTGCAATTACTTCCCAAACCCCAGTTTGATCAGGCAAAATACGGCATAATTGATGATGTCCTGGTAATTGGCTGCTACCCCTTCTGATATTAACGTTTTTCCGTCATTATCTTCTATGCGCTTGGTGCGATAAAGTTTCATCAGGATGATATCTGTAATGGAATCGATGCGCATACTTCGCCATACCTCGCCGTAATCATGGTTTTTATTTTCCAGTAGTTCGCGTGTTTCTTCTACGTGCTTGTCGTACATGGGCTCAATATCCTTGAAAGTCAATTCCAGCTGGTCGTGCCTGATTTCCATCTGTATCAATGCGATGATCGCATAATTGATGATGCCTACAAACTCGCCGCTAATTTCGTCCTGCACCTTTTGTGCGCCCCGCTCCTGAATGGACCGGATCCTTTGTGCTTTGATAAAAATCTGATCGGTGATGGAAGGAACCCGCAGAATTCGCCAGGCGGTACCATAATCTTTTGTTTTCTTTTCGAAAACTTCTTTACAAGCCTTGATAACTTGATTATATTCGCTGATGGTTTGCCTAATCAAAACAATAGGATAAGAAGGTGTAAAACTTGTATGGGGCGAAAGATAAAGTAAATTCTTTGAAAAAAACACTGAATATTCGTGGAAATGTGATAGACCTGACCAATCCGGCGGCAATGGGCATCATGAATTTGACCACTGATTCGTTCTATGCTGGTAGTAGGTTTCAGGAAGACGAAGAAATTATCAGGCAGGCGAAAAAAATTTTGGCCGAAGGCGCTACTTTTTTAGATCTAGGTGGTTACTCTTCCAGACCCGGCGCACAAGATATTTCTGAAGGCAAAGAACTTGCGCAGGTCGTGCATGGTATCCGACTAATACTTGGTGAATTCCCGGACGCTAATATTTCTGTAGATACATTTCGTGCCAGTGTGGCTTACGCGGCGGTACAGGCGGGCGCCTCTATGATCAACGACATCAGTGGAGGCGAGCTGGATACGCGCATGTTTTCGGTGGTTGCCGAGCTGCAGGTGCCCTATGTTTTAATGCATATGCGGGGGACGCCACAAACCATGAAATCGATGGCGGTGTATGATGATATGCTGCTGGAAATCATGGACTACTTTCAGCGAAAGGTAGACCAATTAAACGCGCTGAAGGTGAAGGACATCATCATTGATCCTGGCTTTGGATTTGCAAAAAGTATCGACCAAAATTATGAATTGCTCAAAAATTTGAACTATTTTACGATTCTGAATCTTCCATTATTAGTGGGCATCTCAAGAAAATCACTGATATACAAAAAATTAGGCATTGATATTGAGGAGGCATTAAACGGAACCTCTGTTTTGAACACCATAGCGCTGATGCATGGTGCTTCTATCCTTAGAGTGCACGATGTAAAGGAGGCATTGCAGACTATTAAATTATTTAAACTTACAACCAGTTGATTTTTTTATTTAACATAGGGTTTCTTGAAGTTAGGTGGGTAGATATCGTTGATATCACGGCAGTTAGCATTTTATTGTATCAGGTGTATAAGCTGATGAAAGGGAGCGTCGCAGTAAAGATTTTCCTAGGTTTTCTTTCTTTATATCTTGTATTTTTAGTTGTAAAAGCTGCTCAAATGGAGCTACTCTCGCTCATTCTCGGCCAGTTTATGGGGGTAGGGGTTTTAGCGGCTATCATTCTGTTTCAACAGGAAATCAGGAAGTTTTTATTGCTCATTGGAAGAACCACTATTTTTAATGGCGATAATATTTTTAAGGGTCTTCCCTGGCGAAAAAATGATTACCTCAATGACCTGAATATAACACCAATCATTGAAGCGGTAAAGACATTGGGTGGTACTAATACTGGGGCGTTGATTGTATTTTCTAAAAGTTCTGAATTGAAATTTTATGCGGAGTCCGGTGATCTGATTGATGCCGTGATATCGAAGCGGCTACTACTGTCGATATTCAACAAATATAGCCCATTACATGATGGGGCCGTCATTATCCATCAAAGCAAGATCAAGGCGGCGAGATGTATTTTGCCGGTTACCGAGCAGGAGAATCTTCCCGCGCAGTTTGGCCTTAGACACCGCGCAGCCATTGGTATGACTGAGATTACCGACACCCTGGTCATCGTTGTATCGGAGGAAACCGGACAAATGTCTGTTGTAAAAAACGGAAGGATCTTTCATAATCTATCTTCTCAGGAGCTGCGCAAAAAGATCAATCAATATCTCTACGAAGATCGTGAAGAGGCGCCTACACTCGAACCGAAGGTGAAAGAACTGGAAAAAGAAGATGCCTTGAAAAAAGATGCGATTTAAATTCCAATAAAAAAGACACTGCAGACGCAAGTTACGCTACAGTATCTATCTTTCTTAAGCTTTTTTTCCTGCGTTTTATGATACCTTCGCCGCGACGCTGTCTCGCACCTCAATAAATGCCTGGATTGCTTTGTCTAAATGGGCTTTTTCATGCACCGCCGAAATTTGAACCCTGATCCTGGCCTTGCCTTGCGGCACCACCGGGTAGTAAAAACCGATCACATAAATTCCTTTCTCCAAAAGCTTCTCTGCATATTCCTGAGCCAGCGCTGCATCGTACAGCATAATCGGCACGATAGGATGCTCACCTTGCTTAATGTCAAAACCTGCTGCCGTCATCTGCTCTCTAAAGTACAACGTGTTCTTTTCGAGTTGGTCTCTTAAGGTAGTAGTCTCTGACAGCATATCCAATACGGCAATAGAAGCACCTGTGATGGAAGGTGCCAGGGTATTTGAAAACAAATAAGGCCGCGACCGCTGTCTTAGCAGTTCGATGATTTCCTTTTTTCCGGAGGTAAAACCTCCTGAAGCACCACCCAATGCTTTGCCCAGGGTGCCCGTGATGATATCCACCTGTCCCATCACATTGCGTAGTTCATGCACACCCCTGCCTGTTTTCCCCATAAACCCTGTGGAGTGACACTCGTCTGACATCACCAGGGCTTTGTACCTTGATGCCAAGGCACAAATTTTATCCAATTGAGCGATGGTGCCATCCATGGAGAAAACGCCGTCGGTCACAATAATCCTGTGGCGGGCGCCGGCGGTTTCTTTTAGTTTCCCTTCCAGGTCAGCCATATCGTTATGCTTGTAGCGCAACCGCTGAGCTTTGCACAAGCGCACGCCGTCGATAATGGATGCATGATTGAGCTCATCTGAAATAATGGCATCTTCGGCGCCAAAGAGGGGCTCAAAAACACCACCATTGGCATCGAAAGCAGCAGCATAAAGAATGGTATCCTCCGTACCTAAAAACGCTGAAATCTTCTTCTCCAGCGCCTTATGGATGTCCTGCGTGCCGCAGATAAACCTTACCGAGGCAAGGCCAAAGCCATGAGAATCAATGCTTTCTTTGGCTGCCTCCAACACCTTCGGATGAGCAGCGAGGCCCAGGTAATTGTTGGCACAAAAATTTATCACTTCTTTTCCGGCTGTAGTTTTAATGACGGCACCCTGCCTGGTCGTGATGACTCGTTCTTTCTTATACAATCCTGCCTCTTTAATGGCAGCTATTTCTTTTTCTAATGCGGGTTTTAATGTTTCGTACATAGGCTTGGGTTAATTACTAATAATCAAAAAAATTACGATCGCTTACTTTATAATAGGTATTTCTTCCTTGTTGGTTCCTTTCAGCTACATTATTTATGATCCATCGCTAGGGGATACCTTCTTCTTACCTGGTTAATCAGGAATAACTTTTGATTGGTGAAGCTTTCCGGGTGCATCTGCGCAAATAGAAGGCTAAATTCCTCCCATCTCGCCCGCTCATTGGCCTTAAAGGCCGCTGAGTCAATCTTCTTTTTTACCAAAAATGCTTCGAAATCCATATCGGTAGTAAAGATATTAAATATTGGTAGAAGGAGAATTATAAGAAACCATTCATTTTTTACTAAAAGATAATTTGTAATTTCGCGGCACTTAAACCCGGGATATGGATAAGATATTAATCATTGGCGCAGGTGGACAATTGGGAGCAGAGCTTACACTGGCATTAGCCAAGGTGTATGGCGACGAGCATGTAATAGCCACAGACATAAAAAATGGTGATCATACAGCAGCTTTTGCCCGATTTGAAGTATTGGATGTTATGGATGCCGAACGGCTCGCGGCTTTAGTGGACGAAAACAAAATCACCCAGATATATCATCTTGCCGCTATCCTTTCGGCAACAGGCGAAAAAAATCCTAAGCTTGCCTGGAAGTTGAATATGGACGGGCTGATCAATGTGCTGGATGTCGCCAAAGAGAAACAGCTTGATAAAATATTTTGGCCCAGCTCTATTGCCGTATTCGGTCCAACTACCCCTGCCGACCTTACCCCGCAACATACGATCATGGATCCTAATACGATTTATGGCATCAGTAAGCTTGCGGGCGAAAGATGGTGTGAATATTATTTCCAGAAATATAACGTAGATGTACGCAGCCTCCGCTACCCGGGCCTGATCGGCTACAAATCTCCGCCAGGTGGTGGTACAACTGATTATGCTGTGGACATCTTCTTTAAAGCACGGACAGGAGACGCTTACACCTGTTTCCTAAATAAAGATTCGTACCTGCCCATGATGTACATGCCTGATGCAATCAGGGCGACTATAGATTTGATGGAGGCTGAAAAGAGCCACATCAAAGTAAGATCCAGCTACAATGTATCGGCAATGAGCTTTTCACCAGAAGAAATTGCGTCCGCTATTCAGCAAATCATCCCAACGTTTAAGATCACTTATGAGCCTGACTTTAGGCAGGCTATTGCTGACTCATGGCCCAACGCGATCGACGATCAGGAAGCTAAACGCGACTGGGGCTGGAGGCCACAGTACAACCTGGACTCGATGACAGCAGATATTTTACATCATCTCAAATGATCACAACCCATTTAGACATAAAAAAAGCAGGCCATTGGCCCGCTTTTTTTATCGTTGCGTGAAGCTTCAAATCAACCAACTACAGGCCGAAAGACAAATACAGCTGTGCAACAGAATTTTTAGAATCGCCTAAGGCTAAACCAGATACCGTTCCATTGGCAATCTCATTTAACCCTAAATTATAACGGATACCCAACGAAGCCGCTCCAAAGTTGAAGCCTATGCCTGCAGCTACACCATAGTCAAAGCTATTGAAGTTGTCTCTGTCGAGGCTGGTACTTTCATCACTAAAAAATCCGTCCTCGGTCGATACAGAAGATGAGATCAGGTAAGAAACATATGGCCCGGCATGGATATTGAAATTTTCCCCCAAATTGATGACAGCAAGCACTGGTAAATCAATATAGGCGAGGTTAAATTTGCCGTCACCAAATGCGCCTTCGGCTTTCGCTCCCTTTGTAGAGTATAATAACTCTGGCTGGAGGGCAAAGAAGCTAGTAATCTGCATCTTAGCAAAAATCCCGGCATGAAAGCCTACCCTTGCGTTTTCATCGTCAACATCATCCACGTAAAGGTTTGAAAGATTTAATCCACCCTTGATCCCAATTCGAGTTTCAAGTTCCTGCGCATCGGCTTGGGTAGCCGCTAAGCCACAAAATAAAAATACAAGCATCACAAGCTTCTTAAAATTCCTAAGCAGCATTCTTTTTTCAGTTAATTTAATTTTCATAAGTTCTACATTAAAAAATTTACATGAGTTTATCATAGAAAAAGTCTTTTTTCTATATCTACATAAGCCCATTACCCTAACGATTGTTTGCTTTTATTTTAAAAAATATTTCGTTACGAAATATTTAGGCTAAAAAATAAAATTTTATAAAAGAAAAGTGCATAAAAAAAAGCCCTGTTTCCAGGGCCTTTCACCTTTCAACTATTAACAACCACGTTAATTGACTTGAAGTTTTAATTTCTGCTCCTGGCCACCCTGTTTGATGACGACCAGGTATATGCCGGATTCTAAAGGCTGAACGAGGTTAAAGTGGTTTTTCCCTGCTACAACAGTGTCTTTATAAATTTCCTTGCCATATAGGTTGATGATTTTCACCTCTCCATCTGGGGCATCATAGCTTGTTTCCAAATTGAATGACTCGCCACTACCTGGGTTAGGATATACTGAAACCTGATCTGTACCAACTAAATTGATGCTGATCACTTTATGATATTCGATGGTACCATCATAATCGGTTGCTTTCAGTCTGTAATAGGCCATCCCGGCATAATGGGTTGCATCTGAAAATTGATAGTTGAGAATAGAGGTACTATAGCCACCACCGGTCACATCACCTAAAGCTGTCCAGGTTTTTAAATCTTTTGACCGCTCCACGGTGAAGAAATCAAAATTTTTCTCACTCGATGTTGCCCATGATAGTAGCACCTGTCGGTTCTTCATCTCAGCGGTGAAATAGAGAAGTTCTACTGGTGCGGCAGTGGTTCCACTTCCACCAGTAGCCAAATTGCCTTGATCAAGCGTATTTGGCGTTGTAATAGCATTGATTTCATCATCTGATATGGTTACATTCCCGATCGTTATTTTATCGGACTTACCAGGACCGGTAGCAATTAAGTTTGAGCCTGTATTAAAAATTATTGTAGAAGAAGCACTCATCACTAGCTTGCCCTTAATATCTAGCGTACCAGACACCTCTATCCTACCATTGAAAGTTGTATTTCCATTGGGTATAGTGGCCGTTCTTCCTGCTGGTATCAATACAGTGGTTGCGGTTGCTATAGTAGCACCGCCGGTACAAGACCATACAATCTTATCCCAGTCGTTGCTTGTTGTGGCGGTGCATGTTTGAGCACTATTATGATGAATAATTCCAAAAAACAATAAGAGCATTGTTACATTCCTTTTCATATATCTTAAACAGTAATTGTGGTTGTTTGGGTATTGATAGCATGATGGCTGTAATAGTAACCATCGAGTATTGGAGTAAGTTAAATCTTAAAGTATGTTATTTTTTCAATATCACTAAAAAAAATAGCTTTTAAACGTCTTAATTGGGGTATTTTAAAATTTTTTATATATGTCAATACATACAAAAAAAATTAAAAAAAATATAT
>LXQK01000152.1:3640-54447 GCA_001683905.1 Marivirga sp. ANT-B6 | reverse complement strand
ATTATACGTTTTACCTTCTTCAAGAAAATCAAAAATTAAAGATTCGGTTCTTTCATTTTCATCTGTAATACCTCCAACAAACCAGTTTCCTGTAGCTTTTTCTTGTCTGGCAATCGTAACATAATCGCCAACTTCCGCATCCAAAACTTTAGTCTGGCGCCAGTCTACACCAACATCTGTAATAAATTGAAATGCCGGGTGTACCTTCCCATTTACCATATAATGTTCCGGTAAATCACATGCCATTTGAATGGGGCTATATATCACCACATACAATGCCAGTTGATGCGCCAATGTGGTATTGACCTGATTGTCTTTCTTGTAATCATCAAATTTAATATTGAAAACACCTGGCGTAAAATCAATAGGACCCGCTAACATTCTTGTAAAAGCAACCGTAGGCAGATGACTTGGCGGGTTACCGCCATCGGAAGCCCATGCATTAAACTCTTGCCCTCTTAATCCCTCCCGCGCAATGGCATTTGGAAAAGTTCTCCGTTTTCCAGTGTCTTTAATAGGTTCATGCGCATTGATAGCTATTTTCTTTTTAGCTGCTTCTTCCAATACCTTCTGATAGTGATTTACCATCCATTGCCCATGATGGTATTCACCTTTTGGAATGATCTTGCCAACATAGCCGGTTTTAACCGAGTTTATACCATTGGCTTTCATAAAATCGTAAGCCACGTCCATTTGCTTTTCATATGTTCTGGGCGCAGCTGAGGTTTCGTGGTGCATAATTACCTCAACACCCTTATCATGGGCATAACGCATAACCTCATCAAAGTCATAGTCGTCATAAGGGGTCATGAAATCAAAAACGCCTTCCCTATCGTCCGTATTTATCCATTGATCCCACCCGGTATTCCAGCCTTCTACCAGAAATCCTTTAATTTCATTTTGAGCGGCAAAATCAATATATCTTTTGGCATTTTCTGTGGTTGCTCCATGTCTTGCTGTTCCTACTTTTCCAGTCGTAAATGTGTTCATATCCTGGCTCCCTTCCATATCCCAGGTGGACTTGCCGATATGCATTTCCCACCAGATACCAACATATTTCATGGGCGTGAAATAGCTAACATCTCCAATTGCGTTAGGATCGTTGAGGTTCAATATCATTTTTGATTCAATTAAATCCCCAGCTTTTTCAGCTATTTGAATGGTTCGCCATGGCGTATTGAAGGGCAACTTAACTTTTGCTTTTCCGCCTAGTCTATCGGAACCGACTAATTCACTAACCATACTAAGATTTTCCTTGTCAATTTTCAAAGTCATATCTGCATAATTAGTCAAATCAGCTTCATGAAAGCTTAAGTACAGCCCATCATCTGTTTTCATGGTAACAGGGGTGTTTACGGCATTTTCGGGAATATACGTCGAATTTAAGTTGGGATCGTTCTGTTTAGAAAGTGCATCAATTTCAGAAAATGAGGTTTCATTATATAAATGCTCGTAAATATCCCAATCACCAGGAGTCCACCAAACTTTGTGGTTACCTGTTAAATTGAATTCTGTATTCTCATCCGTAATCAACATCTCATCTAAATTGTCCTGTTTAGGAAATTCATATCTAAAACCAACACCGTCATCGTAAACTTTAAAGTGGATATTTAGCTTCCTTTTAGTTTCAGATTGCTCTTCAAGATATACAATGAGCTCATTATAATTATCTCTTACCTCCAGCTGCTCGCCCCATGGCATTTGCCACGTTTCATCAGCAGTAGCGGTTGTTGAATTTACAATTTTGAAATCACCTTTTAATGCAGGTAAATCTTTAAAATCAAAACTCATGTAGGATGTATCCACAACCTTTTTGTTGTTATGGGTAACGAGGTAAGTAGGTTGTCCCTCTTTAGACAAATTAAAGATAATTTGATTGGATTCATTTGGTGAAGTCACTGTCAAAGACATTTGCTCACAGGAGACTAGACTAACTAAAAATAGCGTAAACAGTAATGGATAAAATTTTTTCATTTTTATATTTTAGTGTTTTGTTAATAGCTACAACGTAGGCATATGCAGGGCCAGCGGAGTTTAAAGCAGCTACCTATCCGCCGAGACTAAAGATAGTAAAAGGCTATGAACTATACTCTACCACTGAAACCGATGGTCTGGTATATGCGCTGTTATGCCTTCGTGCTTTTTATTTCGTTTCTAATATTTTCATGAGTTGATAATTCAAGTATAGTTTTTCTTTACCAATCTTTACTGATTTTAAGTATTTGTTTTCCTCTAAGTCATGGAGATAATTGCCAACGGTTTTTGGAGATCCTAATCCAGCGTCTATTAAAAACTGTCTTTTAGTATATGGTAATTTGAATAGTACTTCTATCAAGTCCTTTGAATACACTTTTGGCAATTCCATTTTAATTTTTTCAGACATGGTGTACATCAACGATATGATTTGTTCTAACCTTTTCAGACCATTCATTGCGGTTACTTCCACCATGTCTAGCATGTACAGGACATATTCTTCCCACGCATTGTTCTCTGTTACATTTCTTAAACTTATATAATAGTCTGCTTTATTGTGAATGATGTACTCACTTAAATAAATTGCTGGTATATCTAACAGCTTGCTCATCTTTAAATAGAGTAAAAGCAATATCCTTCCTGTTCTCCCATTACCATCTGGGAAAGGGTGGATTGCTTCAAATTGGTAATGCATTAAAGCCATTTTTATCAGCGGGTCTAATGATTCATCTTCATTAATGAATTTTTCAAGATTCGCTAATTTTGCACGAATAGTATCTTCTCCTGATGGAGGAGTATATATTATATCACCAGTAGTGTTTGAAAGAGTTGTTCCTGGTATTACTCTAATTCCTGCTGTGTTTTGCTTTATGCACTGCACAATTTCAATACAGAGATTGGTTGATATAAATGGTTTTTTCTCAAGACGCTCTAAACCTAACCAAAGTGCTTCTTTATAGCTTAATACTTCTTTCGTTGCAGCATTTCCAACATTCTTATCCGCTACAATAGATTTGTACAAATCATCATTGGTAGTAATAATGTTCTCAATTTCCGAACTCGCTTTAGCTTCCTGTAAGTGAATCGCATCTAGAAAAAGGCGAGGATTGGGTAAATTTATTAACGCTCCGTTCAGCTGAGCCAACGCTCTGCTTGCTGAAATTATCTTTAACAGCACTTTTTTATTCTCCAATTCAAATTTTGGAGGCAGTAAAGGCAGGTCGTTGAAAGGGTTATTACGATCAAAATCAGACATAAAACGAGGGTAATATTTACACTTACAAACTCAACAAGGGTAAATATAGTAAATTATTACACTCGTCGACAAGTTAGTGGCAATTTTTACTCGTGTTGTTTCCTGATTGGTAGCATGAGACATAACGAAGGAATATGTTGACAACCTTGTCAACATATCGTGTTTGTGTTTGATTAGTTGCGTGGTTACGCACGGAATTTAGCAAAATAAAAACCGAATAGAAAATCCGCGAGATTTTCGTAAGTAGGCTAGGACCAAGCAATTAATTATACACGGAGTTGCCAACTGGCTTTTTCCACTATTTTATTCAGTTCAGTTTCTTTTTGAGTTCCGATTAGAATTTTTTTTCCATTCTGAAGCTCAATAGCTAAACCTTTATTTCCTTTCGTATTGTATACAGTTCCGTATTTTGTCCAAAGTCGGATTCCCCAACCTCCAACAAAACCATAATTCACTATTTTAGCGTTTTTTATTTCTTTCCAATTTACTCGTTTTTTAACGAATGGGAAGAAGTTCATTCGGATTTCATTTTTGTCAATTTCAGTTTTCAGTCGCACAAACCAAAACATAGCTATCAAACCAAAAACAAACAAACAGAAAATAATAAGTCCGAAGTCAGACATTGGTTTATCTCCAAATTTTTCTCCGAGAATTAATTGCTTATAAATTCCTAAAATCGGTAAAATTCCAATTCCGATTAAAATCAGCCAAAGCCACCATTGTGTAAATTTTTGTTCTTCTTTAAACTCGATTTTCATTTTGTGTTCGAATTTTTTTAGCTTGTTGGCACCACTTCATTACGAAAACCTAATCTAATGGATTTTTTATAGTTTTTAAAATATTTGTGGCTACAGGGGTAGAAATTTAAGTAGTTTTAGAGGAACGATGATCAATAGGGTCTGAATATAGCGCAGTCCTTTGCCTCCCTCCGTAAGATGTGTGGCGAAAGAATTGCTTCAGGTATGGGCTCCTATCAGGCTTAGATTTTACATACCTCGAATAAATTAGATCTTCCAGAAAACTTCTGTTGGGCTAATTTCAAACCCGATCTAGTGAATTTCTTTTTCTCGTCTCTTGTCAGATGAGTCAATTCGTAGCCAGATTCTAGATAATATTTCTGATTTGAATCGAATCGAAGATTATCAAACAAGTCTGTACGCCACTCCAACTTAATTTTTGATTTTTTATCGACTTTTATATAATCAGTTGCTTCAATAGGATTTATGTGCCTTGTTGTTTTCCTTGATACCATCTGGCCATTATTTGAATAAACCCCCAAATAGAAGGTAAGATGATTAGCCTTTAACCAATAGTCAGAATCAGTAGCATTTTCAATAATAAAAAACACCTTATTTATTTCTGTTTCATCGATACATGAATCGATCTCCAAAGACATTCGCAGATCTTGAGCATAGCAGAAAATTGAGAAAATAAGAAGTACAAACGTTAAGTTTAATCTTTTCATTTGAATTGCTTGTTGTCAACCTAGGTATAATCTAATCTAGAAAATCGTGGCGGCAAAATTACATGAGGGTTTTCCGTTAGGGAGAAACGAAAATAGAAATTTAACTGTACTGTTACCACAACACCAGCCATGATTTTTAGAGACTGTTAACTGCTTTGCTTATTTTCCCAGTCTTTTTTTGACATTTCAAATTTTATCTCATCTTTGCCATGCATTCCATTTTGTTTCCACCCAGAATTTCTATAAAATTTTTCAGCTCTTGTATTTGGTGATGTTCCAAGCCAAACAAATTCTTTTCCACTTGCGAAATACCAATCAAGCATAATTCGCTGAAGTTTTTTACCGATACCTTTTCCTTCAAATTCCGGAAGAAGAAAAAGCGCCCAGATATTTTCCTCTATCAAATCTGCTATCGCGAATCCCACAATTTGATTATCTATTTTGCAAACCCAACCTTTTCCACGGTTAAACATAAAGTTTTCACAATCCGAATCAGTCACCAACGCAGGATTTGAAAGCGTATTTTCTTTGACAGCATTTCTGACAATTTGAATTTGCTTTATATCTTCAATTTTTGCTTCGCGAAAAATCATTATCAGGGTTAGTCTTTAAGTTCGTTCGCCCAAGCATGCTAGTAAACGTTTCTCTAAATGCTCGAAATTGAGCCATAAAAGCACCTTTTCCAATTTAGCACTTTTTCTGCTTTGAACGTTGCCTAAAGTAATTATTTACGAGCCCAAAAAGAGAAATTGCAGTAAACGTTTGATGATATGGTGTCTTGCGGAACTACGAGGCGATTCCTATCGGTTTACACAGATTTTTTGAGAGCTACGAACGCCTTAAAACCGCTGGTACCCGCATGCACTATACCATGTATTTTGTGTAACGTACTTATTTAATTTTATAATTTGAGATTAAATCATCTTTGCTCATCAGAAAATTTCCAATTCTGTCAATTATTTCTCCCTTATTTAAGGATGAATCAGAATAATCAATTATCCAATCAAGCAATAAAGAATCATGACCTCCTCCGGCTCTTAGGTTGAGTTTCTCTATTTTGTCAACTAATGAATCCAAAAAATCTGTCTGTTTCTTTCTCTGAGAGTGTGTTGGAGAATTCAATTTTGAAGACTAATTCTTTATTCATCTACAATACTATTGTTTAATTAATTTTAGTTATGTATTTCTATCAAGCGACAGGTCAGTTGCCGACAACCAGCGCGCTTAAATATTATGTATGATTGATATGTTCTTATAGTTGTTTCGATATTATTTTAAATACTAAAACAAAAAAGCCTGTAAGTTATTGACTATTAGTCACTTACAAGCTTATAAAGTAGTCCGTAGGGGAATCGAACCCCTGTTACCAGGATGAAAACCTGGCGTCCTAACCCCTAGACGAACGGACCAGTTTTTTTGGTGATGCAAATATAGCCGGTTGATCTAAAAATGCAAAAGAAGGAAAAAAATATTTTCATTTAATTTAAGCCACTATATATTCATATCCGTATAAAGAATTGTTTCAAAAGACATTAGGTTGTAATTTTGTCTTCAATTTTTAACCATAAAAACATTCAATGGCTAACATTAAAGTTGCAATTAACGGCTTTGGCCGTATTGGCAGATTGACATTCAAAGCTTTACTGCAAAAAGACAATGTTGAAGTAGTGGCCATCAACGATCTTACCGATACCGCTACGCTGGCACACCTATTAAAGTATGATTCTGTACATGGACGTTTTGACGGAACAGTGACTTCTGCAGAGGGTATGATCATCGTCAATGGAAAAGAAATTAAGGTTTCTGCCATCAAGGAACCTGCTCAATTGCCATGGAGAGCTTTGGGTGTAGATGTAGTGTTGGAATCTACAGGACGTTTTGTAGATGAAGCCAGTGCTGGCGGACACATTCAGGCAGGGGCGAAAAAAGTGATTATATCAGCGCCAGCCAAAGGTAAAATTCCTACGGTGGTCCTGGGCGTAAACGAAGAGATTTTAACGGGCAACGAAACTATTATTTCTAATGCCTCCTGCACGACCAATTGTCTTGCGCCTATGGCCAAAGTATTGGACGATAATTTTGGTATTGAGAAGGGTTTTATTACTACTATACATGCATACACCGCTGACCAGAATCTACAGGATGCTCCTCATAAAGACTTAAGAAGGGCGCGGGCGGCTGCATATTCCATTGTACCTACTACTACAGGTGCCGCCAAAGCCGTTGGCCTGGTTTTACCAAAGCTCAAGGGCAAGTTAGATGGCTTGGCTATGCGTGTGCCTATTCCCGATGGTTCTTTGACCGACCTGACCGTGGTTTTGCAAAAAGAAGCTACTGTTGAAGAAATAAATGCTGCCATGAAAAAAGCAGCAGCAAATGAAATGAAAGGCTATTTGGAATATATAGAAGATCCTATTGTTTCAATCGATATTATTGGCAACCCCCACAGCTGTATCTTTGATGCGGCGCTCACTTCTGTGCATGGTAATCTTGCCAAAATCGTCGGTTGGTATGATAATGAAGCTGGTTATAGTAATAGAACTGCCGATTTGATCGCCAAGGTGATGAATTAAAATAACCCTGTTTTTAAGAAGAAGGAGCAGCTATTTTAGCTGCTTCTTCCTTTTAAAAATCTCCGCTTTCAATCATTTGAACACCTTTTGCACGCATTTCTTCTATTGAGCTATCGAGATCACCGGGCTGCAGATTTACCCCTTTGGTAGCATCTGCAAAGACATATGTACCATAACCCAGCCCTACAGCATCTAAAGCTGTGAATTTTACACAATAATCCCCTGCCAAACCGACAATATATACGTCTTTGATGCCTTGACCCTTCAGAAAGGTATCTAGTCCGGTAGCCTTCTTATGCCCATTATCGAAGAAACCACTGTAGCTGTCAATACGTGGATCGGTCCCCTTTTGAAAAATATGATGGATTTTCTCCGTACGCAATGCGCCGGATAAAGATGCGCCGGGTGAATGCTGAACACAATGGACAGGCCAAAGCACTTGTGGGATACCGTCCAGCGCTATCAGGTCTCCAGGCTTTTTACCCTGATAATGAACTGCAAAACTTGCATGGTCAGCAGGATGCCAATCCTGTGTTGCCACAACCAGGTGGAAGTTTTTTGTCATCAGCTGGTTGACGATAGGAATAATTTTATCGCCTTGTGGCACAGCCAGAGCCCCACCGGGAAGAAAATCATATTGAATATCTACAACAATAAGTGCCTGCATATCAATAGCCTTTAAATGTTTTCGTCATTTTTTTTCCTCTATGCCGTTCCTAAGCTTCAATATAAGTTCCATCTTCTTATCATAAAGATCTTGATGGAGGCCTACAACATACGTATGAGGATTTACGAAACGCTTTACCCCTTTGTAGAACTTATTTAGGCCTTCCTTTACAAGCGCTTTTGTGGCTTCGATGGAGGGTGATTGGTAGACCAGATGGCCTTGGATAAAGATCGGTTGCAACAGGTCCTCAAATTGCATCGTATTTTGGTCGATTGTTCGCCGCTTTGTTGCGTCCATAGGATCAATAATTCTGTAATGTTCGGTGATTTGATGTGTCTCATCAAAAATCATATCGGCTATATAGCGCCCATTGTCATAGAATCGTCGCACCTGCTGCAGACCCGGGTTGTTTATCTTTACAGACTGCTCTGAAAGCTTGATTTTATAATCCCACTCTTCACCTTTTTTAATGGCAGACAATTTATACACGGCTCCTAGCGCGGGTTGGTCAAAAGCTGTCACCATTTTGGTACCTATTCCCCACATATCGATTTCTGCATCCTGCTCTTTCAAACTAGCGATAATATGTTCATCCAGGTCGTTGCTGGCTACCACTTTAACATCGGGAAAGCCAGCCTGGTCCAGCATCTGCCTTGCCTGAATGCTAAAGTAAGCTAGATCGCCAGAGTCGATTCGGATTCCTTGCAGCATTTTACCCTGCGAGCGTAGCATTCCGGCGATTTCTATAGCGTTTTTTATGCCCTGAATGGTATCGTAAGTATCTACCAGTAGCACACAGTTATGAGGCATGGCAGAAGCGTAAGATTTAAAGGCCGCTAACTCATTTTCGAACGACATAATCCAGCTGTGGGCATGCGTACCAGCTACAGGAATGCCAAAAAGTTTACCCGCCAGCACATTAGAGGTGGATGCACAGCCACCAATATAGGCTGCCCTGCTTGCCGAGAGGGCCCCGTCTATCCCTTGCGCCCTGCGCAGTCCAAACTCCAGCACTGGATCACCTTTGGCGGCGATAGTGATTCGCGCAGCTTTTGTAGCTATTAGCGATTGAAAATTTATGATGTTTAAGAGCGCTGTCTCTAAAAGCTGGCACTGCAAAATCGGCCCCATAAGACGCACTAGCGGCTCGTGGGCAAAAACAATCGTACCCTCAGGTATGGCACTTACGCTGCAGGAAAATTTGAGTTCGCGCAAATAAACCAAAAATTCGGGCTCAAATAAAGGGGACCCATCCTTGCCTTGTAGCGTAGACAGATAGGCAGTATCTTCTTCTTCGAACTTGTAGTCACTGATCAAATCAATGATATAAGCAAGACCACAGGAAACAGTAAAGCCACCATGGAAGGGATTCTTTCGAAAAAAAAGATTGAACACACTTTCTTTCTCAGATTCTCCCGATTTCCAGTAGCCGTACGCCATGGTCAACTGGTAAAGATCGGTAAGTAATGCTAATGAAGGCCTATAGACATCTTGGGTAATATTCATTAAAAGAATTTATTTTGGAAATATATTTTTCCGGGTATGAAATGTGCAGGTTTGGAGCATCAAATAATCTCCATTTGCTCTTCCGTGATATCAATATTATGGTAAACACTTTTCACATCATCGTCATCTTCCAACGCATCGATAAGCTTCATCACTTTGAACAAATCTTCATCTGGCAAAACTACCCTATTATTGGGTATTCTTTGCAATTCAGCTACTTCTGGTTCCAGGCGTAGCTCCTCGAGTTTCTTTTGCACATGGCCAAAATATTCCAGTGCACAGGTAATCTGGATATAACCGTCATCGACGGTTACGTCTTCAGCGCCGGCATCAATTAAGTCCAACATAAATTCATCTTCATCGATATCGTCAGGTTGGGTCAGGTGGAATACACCCTTTCTGTCGAATATAAATTCAATTGACCCGTTTGTGCCCAGGCTGCCACCAAACTTGCTGAAAGCCGCCCTTACACTAGCGACAGTGCGGTTCAGGTTGTCAGTGGTGCATTCCACAAAAACAGGCACACCATATGGGGCATACCCTTCATAGGTGGTTTCAAGGTATACGGTGGCATCATCGCCTGCACCCTTTTTTATTGCACGCTCAATATTATCCTTGGGCATATTGGCACCTTTGGCGTTTTGAATGGCTAGCCTCAGCCTTGGATTGGCAGCAGGATCATCCCCTCCCTCTTTTGCTGCCATAGATATTTCCTTGATGATCTTAGTAAATACCTTACCTCTCTTGGCATCCAGCGCGCCCTTTTTTCGCTTGATAGTAGACCATTTGCTATGTCCTGACATACGCTAAACATTTTTATGTAGTAAATTTAAGAATTTTATCATGAGGAATGTTTTAAATGTCAGAATGATTTTTCTCCATAGCCACGGCTTTATCCATCCTGCTTTTGAAGTATAAGTTTAAAAGTACCCCACATAATACCAACACGATGCCCAGGAATGCGAGGTATGGATAGACTTCCCCAAAAAACAGGAAGCCAAATCCCAGCGCATAGAGTATCCCCAAATAGTTAAGTGGTGCCACTTTAGAAAGGTCTTCTGACTGGTAAGCGGTAGTCATTAAGTATTGGGCCATTTGCGTTAAGAGACCTACCATCATTAACAAAACCCAGTCCCATCCCTGCGGTTGCACCCAATCGAATAGCGAAAAGATGGCCGTAACCGGCGTGGCAACCAGCGGGAAATATAAGACGATGACAAGGGGATGCTCAGAGATATTCAGCTTCCTGATAATGTTATAGGCAATGCCGGAAAAAAAAGCTGCTAATAATCCCATAATGACATAAATCGAAGACATTCTTTCATCAAACCCATAAATCAGATAAACCCCGATAAATGATAAAAGGAAAAATAACCATTGCCAAAAGCTAACCCTTTCTTTGACAATAAAAATTCCAAGGATGGTGGTAAATATGGGCGATAAGAAATGTATGGTTACAGCACCAGCCAAAGGCATATTTTGTAAGGTGATGAAAAATAAAATCAGTGCGGCAGAACCTACCGAACCTCTTAAGATCAACAAGGTCTTATGATTACCCCACACTTTTAATTTTCTTGCCTTTAGGATAGCCAGTGTGAGGAAGAGAGAAATTACACAACGGAAAAAAATGATTTCAACGGCAGGGATATGGCGAAGAAACTTTACACAAACATTCATGATCGCAAAGATGAACGTGGCAAATAACATGTTTCGCACTCCACGGTTAATTGGCATGTACAAACTAACGGTATAAAAGATTAACGGAGAAACTATTGGACAAAAAAAAGACGCTCCGTATTATGGGAGCGTCTTTGAACCTAAATTAAACATGAAAAAATCTACAAGATGTAGTTGTGGTTGAAAAAATCGGATACTATCCGTAAAAAATTTATGAGTTCAAAAAATTATGATGCCAAATGGGCTTTTACACCACTTAAAAAATATCAAGTCTAAAAAATAGGCACCATGTATTCTCCTATAATTTATCTAATTCATCTCTAACTTCATCTTTGGTCTTACCCATTCTTTGTTGAAGCTTTCCGTATAATTCGTCTTCCTTCCCTTCAGTATATTTAAGATCATCATCAGTAAGGTCAGCATATTTTTGCTTCAGTTTCCCTTTCATCTCGTTCCAGTTACCTTTTATTCTTTGACTGTCCATAATAAAAAATCGTTTAGTTTACATAAACACATATTGCAGGAAGGGTGCCAAAAAATCCTTAACTTAGAAAGAGAAAGCAGAAAATCACTTTAAAAGCGATTGAGGGAGTTTTTGCGATACGTTATTTTTATGTGAAGACTTTATCCCCTATCAATGTGATAAAATATTTTCATTTTGATAAACCCCCTTAGGTAAGGTGGTGGCAAAACTATGTGATGGAGGCAGCAATTAGTGTTCGATAGGAAGCTGGAAGTAAAAGCAACAGCCATGGCCGTAGTCGCTCTTCACACCAATTTTGCCATTATGTGCATCGATTACTTCCTTTGATATGGCCAGCCCCAGCCCCAGCCCTAACTTATTCTTTTTACCATTGCTAGGCAACTGTACAAACTTATTAAATACCTTGCTAAGATTTTCTGGTTCAATACCAGGCCCAGAATCGATAACCCTAAAATCTACGAAGTCATCATCATAATCGACTTCTATCAATATCTCGGCGCCAGGATCAGAATACCGTACGGCATTACTCAAAAAATTAATCAGCACCCAGGAAATTTTTTCAGGATCAACAATTACTTCGGGCAAACCTTTCTTAATATGCTTTTTTAAAACAATATCTTTTTCCTCGATCTGCAATTCAATTGGTGCTGTCGAATATTCTACAAGTAATTCTGGAGAAACCATTTTTCGATCTAACTCGATATTACCAGTTTCCACTCTGGAAAGGTCCAGTAACTCAGTCACCATCTTTATCAGCCTTTGCACCTCGCTTTTCATAGAGGTGGCAATTTTCCTCTGCTCCTCATTTAAACTACCAAAGCGATCATCCTGCAACAACATCAGGCTCATATTCATGGCCGATAGTGGCGTTTTCAGTTCATGTGATACCACGGCGATAAAGTTTGTTTTAGCTTCATCTGATCGTTTGAAGGATGTAACATCCTTCATCATGATGATATAACCTAGAAACTTCCTATTTAAAGTTGCATTATCGTACACACTGACAATTTCTTTGGTATAAAACTCAGTAGACTCATCTTCGTTGGTAATCTTCAGAAAGTTCTTCGGATTGTAATTACTGTCGTGCTGCCCACCCCGGTTTTTTTGTCCATTATTGATGCTGAACAACAAATCTTTCATCACCGGGTTCTCGCTGGCAATATCGACAGCCTTTTTACCAATCAGTTTTTCTTCAGCCGAATTCAATATAATTGATCCTGATGCATTCACCAGTATAATTTCTGAATTCTCGTTCAGGATAATTAGCCCATCGTTGATACTTCTGATAATCGACTCAATTCTACTTTTCTGTGCTTTTATTTCTGCGAAATTGACTTCTTCCAGTTCCTTTAGCTTCACTGACATCATATTAAATGCTTTGATAAGATCACCCAACTCGTTATTAGAATCGATTTCAATTTTTTGCTCGTATTCTCCGGCAGTGATCCGTTTGATTTTTTCTGTTACATCAATGATCGGCTGTACAATTAATTGAGGGATTTTAAAAATCGTAATTCCCGATATCAACAATACCATAAGTGTCACAATAAAAACATAAATTTTAGCCTGGAAGTACAGACCCTGCGTGAGGGAGTCTCTCCGACTCATTGCGCCGTGGTTTAGGTTGATTAGCGCTATACAGCCTTCTCTGATCAGCTCATTTTGCCGTTGAAGTTGATTGAAATACAAGGAAATTCTGTCCTCTGATGTCTTAAATGAATCGATGGCGCTGGAATAATTATCAAAGTTAGTTTCTATGGACCTAACTACATTAATCTCGCCAATTTCAGAAATATTCTTCTTCGAAATTGTTAGGTTATTCCTAAAGATTTTCTTTTCACTTTCGATTATGTTCAGGAGAATCTCTTGGTTATAATTTTTACCCAGGCAAACTTTGGCTAAGATCTGATCCATTTTAGCCAGTGAGAAGGTGAGTTCTTCAGACGCCTTTACCGACCTATAGTTCTCTTTCAGTATTTTGTCGGATGACCGCCCTAAATTTTCGAGGTAGTATACAAAAACGCCTGAGAGAATGATGGTCAGGATGATGATAAATAAAAATCCTAAAAAAATCTGTGTTTTTAATTTCATGATGCCTTTCTATTGGCGGGCTATCAACCCTTGCCATGCGTTATTGAAGCATTTTGGGCTCATTATTCAAGCCCATATTCCTTAAGCTTCCGGTACAAGGTGGCAAGGCCAATGTCGAGCAGTTTTGCTGCCTGCGATTTATTTCCTTCTGCCTGTTCCAAAATCTTAAGGATGTGGTTTTTTTCCACCGTTTTCAGATCGATAGAGTCATAGCCAGCGACATGGTTTTCATGATGCATATTTCCCAAAAATTCGTTTGGCAGGGTATCTACAGTCAATTCCTCCCCCTCGGCAAGTATAACCGCTCTTTCTATAACATTTTTTAACTCACGGATATTGCCTGGCCAAGGATGACTTTTCAGGCGGTCCAGAAATTCTTTACTCATTCCGCTGATGGTTTTGTTAAGCTTATCAGCATTTACCTTTACAAAATGTACCGTAAGCAAGTCCATATCATCAGGTCTTTCGCGCAACGCAGGTAAGTCGATGGTAAAAGTGCTTAGGCGATAATAGAGATCCTTTCGGAACTCGACGTCCCTTGAGTCGCTCAATAGTTCACGATTGGTCGCCGCGACTATACGCACATCAATAGCAATGGGCGTGGTATCCCCTACCCTGTTGATGGTTCTATTCTCCAGCGCACGCAGCAGTTTAGCCTGCAAATCGGCACTCATTTCACCTAGTTCGTCCAGGAAAATGGTCCCCCGGTCGGCTACTTCAAAGTACCCCTTTTTGTCGGAATTGGCACCAGTGAACGATCCTTTTTTATGTCCAAACAATTCCGACTCCTGCAGGTCTTTAGGAATAGCGGCGCAGTTAATGGCGATAAAAGGCCCTTTTCTTCTCCTGCTTGCCAGATGAATGGCCTCCGCCAAAAGCTCTTTTCCCGTACCGGTCTCGCCCAATAAGAGTACCGTCGTGTCTGTTACAGCTACTTTTTTAGACATTTCGATCATCTTATGCACCGCATTGGATTTTCCGATGATCTTGGCAAAGCTGGATTTACTTTCCAGGCGATGCTCCAACTCCTGTAGCTGCCTGCTTAGTACAGCTTTTTCAATAGCTTTAGATGCTACAAGGGGCAATTTATCGTCTCCATCTCCCTTGGTGAGGTAATCAAAGGCGCCGAGTTTCATGGCACGTACGCCATCTTTGACATTGCCAAAGGCGGTAAGTACGATCACTTCTACCAAAGGATAGGTAGCTTTTAGTTCTTTCGTAAACTCTATTCCATTGGTATCCGGCAGCATAACATCGGTAATTACCAGGTGGATATCTTCATTTCTTAATATTTCCCGGCCACCGGTTACATCCTCAGAAGCAAATACTTTAAACCCCTCCAGTCCCAGAATCTTCGAAAGCAAGTGACGTAAACTTGCTTCATCCTCAATGATTAAAATCTTTTTGCCTTGTATGTCCATATGAATCTTTTTCCGAAAAGCAGATTGTAAAAATAGTAGAAATAAAATAAAATGTATAGGTACATATAAAATACCGTTCATTTTGTATGAATATAGGAAACATTCAAAACATTCGACCAGTGGCAAAGACAAATCATCAATAACGTTGACTGTCGTAATTTTTCAGCTAACTTTAATCGCAATATTTTTTTTTCATTCCCAATATAAGATAAAAGTACTATGGCTTTAAAAGTTAATTCAACAGCTCCTGACTTTACACTACCTTCTACCAGCGGTCATGATTTTACCCTGAGTAAAGATGTTGCACAAATGCCTTGTATCATTTATTTCTATCCAAAAGATTTTACACCGGCATGTACTAAAGAGGCATGCGAATTCAGAGATGCTTTTGAGACCTTCAGAGATATGGACATTGCTATCTATGGCATCAGTACCGATGATATTCCTACCCACCTGAAGTTTAAAAAGGCTCAAAACCTACCCTTTGAACTTTTGGCTGATACAGAGGGTAAAGTGGCAAAACTTTATGGAGCCACCCTACCACTGGTAAAGTTTACCCGAAGAATCACCTACCTTTTGGATAAAAATCATGTGGTGGTTGCCGTATATGAAAATCTTTTTGGTGCTACCAGGCATATTCAGGTGATGATTGATAAAGTGAAGGCCTGACTTTCATTTCACTGCGCCCTCCCGGTCGAAGCCTCGAAAAGCTTACTACACCAATCGATCTTCTTTTAAAATTAAACCATCTTTCATTTCCAGTTTTCGATCAGCCATATCGGCTAGCTCAGCATTATGCGTTACAATTACAAATGTCTGCCCAAGGTTTTTCCTTAGCTGAAAAAACAGGTGGTGCAGTTCATCGGCATTCTGAGAGTCGAGGTTTCCGCTTGGTTCGTCTGCAAAAACTATGGCCGGTTTATTGATCAACGCGCGGGCTACAGCTGCACGCTGTTGCTCCCCGCCGGACAGCTGTGATGGTTTATGGTCAAATCGATCCTTCAGTCCCAGGAGTGTCAGCAATTCTTTTGCTCTGTCTTCTACTTCACGGGTGGGTGTATTGCCAAAATACCCGGGCAGGCATACATTTTCTAAAGCAGTAAATTCGGGCAAAAGGTTATGAAATTGAAAAATAAACCCGATATGCATATTTCTGAATCGGGCAAGGTCATTGCCTTTAAGCGCCTGCAAGTGCTTTTCCTTGATAATAATTTCACCCCGATCGGGCACATCGAGCGTCCCCAGTATATGCAGCAAGGTACTTTTACCAGCGCCGGATGCGCCTACGACTGATACAACCTCACCCTTTTTTATATGAAGATCTATGCCCTTTAAGACCTGTAGTTTGCCATACGATTTTTTAATCCCTTTTGCTTCAAGCATTGTGTATTGATCGTTAAATTTATTTGAGCTACATTCTAAAAAATTACCTTGTGGGTAGTGGCGGTTTTAGTCTAGCATGGCAATCATTTCGGAAATAATTTTTGTCATACCTGGCTCGGCCACACCTGCGGCCGCAATCACTTCCTCGACGGTTACTTTTTTAACATTCCCCTCGGTACAAATATCAGTTATCACCGATAGTGCAAATACAGGCATACCCATCTGCCTCGCCACAATATTTTCGGGCACTGTAGACATGCCGACCGCATCGGCCCCAATGATGCGTAGATACTTATACTCTGCCTTTGTTTCCAAATTTGGCCCAGATACGCTTGCGTAAACCCCCTGGTGCACAGGAATATTATACTTTTCACCGATCCGAATTCCTAAAGCCACCAGTTCCGGATCGTAAGGGTCGCTCATATCAGGAAACCTCACCCCCATGGCGTCGATATTTTTGCCCGTCAATGGATTTTCAGGCAGTAGGTTGATATGGTCATTGATAATCATCAAGTCACTTTTCTTAAAGTCGGCACTTAACCCTCCCGATGCATTGGACATAAATAACTTTTCAATTCCCAAAAAGCGCATCACCCGTACAGGAAACGTAACTTGCTGCATCGTATACCCTTCATAAAAATGAAAGCGCCCCTGCATGACGACAACAGGTTTGCCCTGCAGTAAACCAAAAATCAACTTCCCTGAGTGGCTTTCTACGGTCGACAAAGGGAAATGCGGTATTTCTTCATATGGGATAGTATCATGGATCTCTACCTGGTTAACTAACGCTCCTAATCCTGTACCCAGAATAATGCCGTAGCGAGGCTGAATCTTCGTGCTATTTTGCAGATATTTTGCTGCTGCTTCTATTTCTTCTATCATTGTTTTTTATGGCTATCGGCGGGGTGTAAACGAAATAAGCTTCATCTTTAGTTCTTCTCTCCCTTCTTCCAATGTCATCCCGTAATCTTCACGCAGTGCACCATTTAATTCATCAAACGAAACTAAAGGTATAGAAAAATCATATCCCTTGGCTGTATCTACCTCATTTAAAATTATGACTTTAAATTTATCCTGAATTACATCTGCTAGTTCTGCCGTATTTTGGTTCGTCCCCTTCCATTCAATATTACGTTTCTGAGTGCCCCGGATCAATCTCTTATCCGATTTGGTTTCATGACTTAAAAGCTTCGGAGCATCAACCAATTGTAAAATCCACACAGCTTTTTCCAACTTTATATCCTCAATCGAAAATTCATAAAACCTGCTCAATTCAGCCAGGATAATGGCCTGGGCTTCCTTTTTTTCTACTGTTTGACTTGAAAATTCAATATCAATTTCAGGATTAATTTTTGGCCCACGGAATTTTACCAGGAGCGGATCCTTGTCAAGTAATTCTACAATCACCTCATTGAGAAAATATCCTTTATAATTAATCATATGAGGACCCTCAGCATATCCTCTACCCAATTCTTCTTCCTTTTTTATGATAAGCTTATATTCCTCCTTGTCGATGCTGACCTGCTTATCCTCATCCTTGGGGCCACAAGCAAAAAAAGTTAATATCGTTGCTACAAAAATCCACAGCTTTCTCATATCGTATTTTATTTTTAATTAATGAGGTACTTTCTGATAAGCGAAGACCGCCCGGAAAATCCTCGCTTTCCCGCCATAATAAAAACATCATTAGCCAACCAGTGGCAGTACGGCCTTAGTAGCGTGACCTGATCGGTGCTCCCTAGCACACCATCAACCACTTCTGCACCGTCGGCTATTTGCAGCGTGCGGTAATGAATAGTGCCCTTATCTTCAAAAATCAGTTGCACCTGATCTTGGCGTACATCCGCCAAGATCCCGATACCAAAGAACCCTTCGTTGGCAATGGCTGTTTGATTTTTTTCTATAAAATTTACCCATTTAATTTTTTTTTCGGGGCCAATACACAAAATCATGGCACTTCCTGCTTCCACTTGTGCCCGGCGCACACCTTGGATCGCAGGAGTCAAAGCCTGCGTTTCGCCATACAAGAACCCCGGAGCAATATAATTTCGCTTTTCCAGTACAAGTACCTGGCTTTGATTTCCAATATCGATGTAATACACTTGCTTATAATGCGCCAGACCTGATAGCGTTGACCGATCCAGCGACAAAGAGTCTACAATAGCATTGACGTCCAAATAAACAATCTCTTCTACCTTTTCATCGGCAAAGTTAAAAGTTGTAAACATCACACCAGCAAGTTCGCCGCCTCTTTCTGCCAACGAGCGCACCAGTATCCGGTCGTTATCCAAAACTTCCAGTTGAAAATCTATTCGGGCGGTGCTACTCGGACTAACAAGTAAAAACTGGCTTTTTCTCGTAGCAAGATTATATCGTATTGCGGCGATTGCGCCTTCTTTTCCCGTATTTAGTATAAAATAGTCGCCCCGGTCATTTACAAATCCTCCGACATATAAGAAACCTCCATCAACAGGTATTGCCCCCTGGTGAAGTAGTTTTAAACGCCCATCAAAAACATGCACCTGCAATAACAATGTCGTCTTGCTGTAATCGAAAAAAGTAGCGGCCACCTTGCTACCCGAAGGTGAAAAACTGATCTGGTAGGCATACTGAACAGGGGTTAATGATTGGTGTGAGCTGCCACTTCGTACAAAGTCTTCCATTTTTGCCAGCACCTGTCCTTTTCCGTAAGCATCTTGCCAGGATGGTACATTATTTTCCAGCAAAATAGTTTCCTGCAGCCTGTCGCCGGTCTTGAGATGAAACTGGTAAACCTTTAAACTTGCCTTTCGCCTTTTAAGGTCATGCAAAACAGAAAATACACTTAAGGTGTCACCAGCAACAAATAATTCCGAAAAGTTCTCCTGACGGCCAACTTGTAAGGTCACTTGCCAGGCGACGTTCAAGTCTAAGCCTCGCTTCTCCAAAACATAGACTGCAGCACCTTTTGTGCCACCACTGACTTTGCCAAGGTTGATGCAAAAGGAGTCGGCTACAACTATGGAAAGTCGCCTACCATCAGGCTCCAAAAAGGGTGACGCGACAATAAAAGGAACCTCTTTTATTAGTGTTTGCGCATAAAGCATTTCCTGAACTATCACCAAAGGAATCGCAATAATTAAAATCTTTAAAAAACGGGTCATAGGGATTGTTGTATACACGGTTGTTTATTCATCAAACAACTTTGTGTCTTCGTCTACTTTTGAAATTTGTCTTGGTGCTGAAAAAAAATTACACTATTTGGATAACAATCCTACCACAAGTTTACACATTTTATTAGATCCTAATACATTTTACATTCGTTTTACCTAATGAACCAAATTAGCGAGGGGCATCACAATTTCGCTATCTATGTTTCGCCCCTCCAACGCTGCAATATCAGCCCTGAAAGGGCATCATCTATCAACATAGGGTGGAATCCTTTGCAGATAACGCCCTTTCAGGGCTTCGCTTTACCTATGTCCTCTCAGGGATATATATGCAGTAATAAACCAAATTAGCAAGGGGCGTCACCGTTTCGCTATCTATGTTTCGCCCCTCCAACGCTGCAATATCAGCCCTGAAAGGGCATCATCCTTCAACATAGGGTGGAATCCTATGCTGAGGTGAAACCCAGAAAATCCAAGCCCTGAAAGGGCATAATCCATCAGTAACGCAAAGTTCTATCAATCCCATACATATCGTTCATCATATTCCACTTCGTATTTTTTTAGAAATGCCCTATATTCATCCTGAAATGTTTTTTCCTGTGATGTTCCTTTTGAGTGCCGATATAATTTATCACCCGATCTACGTCAAAAGGATTTACCGAAAAAGCGCCGTAGCCATCTTGCCAGTAGAAGTTTTCATATCCCGAACCCTTTGTTTTTATCCATTTAGAAGAATGTGATTTTATTTCTTCTATCAATTTCATCAAGGCTATTTTCTTGGAAAGCATACAAAGGATATGAATATGATCGGTATAGCCACCTACTATTATGGGCTGACATGCTAAGGTTTTACAGATGCCACCTAAGTAACTATGAAGTTCAGCTTCCACAGGCGGATATATCAGCTGCTTACGGTGTTTGGTGCTAAACACAATATGGATATAGTTTTTTACGAGCGATTGTCCCATAGTTTATTATTACGCCCTTTCAGGGCTTTTTTTATGCGATGCTTTCTCTTCGATGGGCTATGCCCATCCTTGGCAGATAATGCCCTTTCAGGGCTCCTCTTTACCTCTGACCCGTCCTAAAAAAAGTTTACAGATTTAACTTTTATCTATTGATAGTCCTGTTTACATTCTCTTACTTATACATCGTCCTAGAATGGCTTTACTCTTTTCTTTCATATTTACACTTTTTTGTGTAAACCTATTTTAGGACGGGTCATATACCCTTGCAGAACTACGCCTCAAAGCCCTGAAAGGGCGATATATACTAGCGAGGCGGTAACGCCCCTCGCTTTATGTTATTTAATGGTTACATATAATTACCGAACGAATATGACTTTACCAACATGGCATTTCTTAAGACCTAATCTAATGAATTTTCTTAGTATTATCGAGCGTTTCCAAACCGTGTTAAAAAATTTAAGGTAGCCCACGACTCTCTTAAACTACCCCTCCGCCACAACTAAATTGCACTTCGAAGCGCTTTATAGTTGGATTTAACGTATGATCAATTATAATTGTATCTACATTCATTTCAACTGAAAAAAATTTCCCTTTTTCTATGATCACTATAGTCATCAGTACCAACAGGCCTAATTCTCTTTCAAAAGCATTTGCAAATTATTATAAAACCTTATTAGATCAACGAAATGTCCCCTCTCAGCTTCTCGACCTGGCGCTACTTCCGGCTGACTTTGCCTTTTCTGCACTTTACGACAATGCTGGAAAAAATGAGCATTTCAACACCTTTCAGGAGACAATCAAAGCTTCGGATAAACTCATCTTTATTATTCCTGAATACAATGGTTCTTTTCCCGGCATACTAAAAACTTTTATTGACGGGCTTCAATTCCCCTCGTCCTTCAATGGCAAAAAATGTGCGCTGGTAGGAATTTCTTCCGGCGTTCAGGGTGGCTGTGTAGCATTAAGCCATATCACCGATATTTTCAATTACCTGGGCATGCACGTGATGGCTCTCAAGCTAAAATTAGGTAATATAGAAAGTCACTGGGACAAAACCCATGTCACCAACCCGATTTATAACAAGTTTTTAAACCAGCAAATCGACCAGTTTCTTATCTTTTAAAGCATAAAAAAAGTCACTGATTTATGGAAAATCCCATCAGTGACTTCTTTAAATTTAAGACAAGGTTAATCTACATTGTCATGTAAAAACTTATTATTGCCCAGAATTTGGTTATCATCATTCAGGTTATACTTGGAAATATTTTTTTCGGAAGAATGTGGTACATCCTGTAGGTTAATATTCTTTCGCATGAACGCCGGCTTTTCCAGTCTATCTTTAAACTCATCTGTGTTTAAAGAGCTGTTTTTCAAACCTTTAAGCCTTCTAATCCGTTCCCTGGCCTGCTCCATCAGGTCCATTTTCTTGTGAGTTAATTCTGCAAAACCATCTTCTTCCGGGGTTTCTTCCTGATAACTTTGTTTTTCTATAACTTCATATTGCTCGTCGAGTTCAAAAAATACCGTTGATGGATCATTCTCTTCCTTAGGCTTTTCGGTAGGTCCATCAAAGGAATAATTTCTTCTGAATTCGTTTTTTGGAGGTTCAGGTGCCTGAAATTTCACATCTTCCTTAGGCTGCGGTTGTTTTTGCTCTTCAAATAAAGTGATCTGCTTGTTCGATTCCAGGTCATAAACTTTTTTGGTCATCTCATGAAGCGTGCTGTTTTCAGCGCTGTCAAACCCGGTCGTAATTACAGTCACTCTGATGCTATTTCCAAGATCCGGATCTACACCGTGGCCAAAGATAACTTCAGCATCTTCACCGGCTTTCTCCTGGATAAACTGGGTAATCTCGGTAAGTTCATCCATTTGAAGTTCAGCATGTTCACCAGAAATAATGGAAAGCAATATTTTATCTGCTCCCTGAATATTCTTGTTGTTCAGCAATGGAGAAGCAATGGCCTGTTCGGCAGCTCGCAATGCCCTGTTTTCTCCCTCTGTTTGTGCGGATCCCATCACAGCAGCCCCACTATTTTTCATTACAGTTTTAACATCTTCAAAATCCACGTTTACATAACCAGGAACAGTAATAATCTCTGCTATACCTTTTGCTGCGGTGGTCAATACATTATCAGCTTGTGCAAAGGCCTGCGTAATAGAAAGGTTTCCGAAAACCTCGCGCAATTTGTCGTTGAGAATTACCAGCACGGTATCACAGTTGTCCTTAAGTTCCTGAATACCTTCTTCAGCCTGTCGCATCTTCTTTTTACCTTCAAAAGCAAAAGGAGCTGTAACAATGCCGACAGTGAGTATATCAAGTTCTTTAGCTACTCTGGCAATCACGGGTGCAGCACCAGTACCGGTACCACCACCCATACCAGCGGTAATAAACACCATTTTAGTGTCGTGGCTAAGTAACTCCCTGATCTCTTCTTTGCTTTCCAAGGCAGCGTTTCTTCCCTTTTCGGGATTAGCGCCGGCTCCTAAGCCTTCGGTCAGGTTTACACCAATCTGTAGCTTGTTGGGTACCGGACTACCCTTCAATGCCTGGGAGTCGGTATTACAAACAATAAACTCTACATCCTTGATGCCCTGGTTGTACATGTGATTGACAGCATTGCTGCCACCGCCGCCTACGCCAATCACCTTAATGATAGACTTATGATGCTTCGGTATTTCAAACTTATATCTGTTTTCGGCCATATCTATTTCAATTTAGCAATTACTATTTTGGTTTTCTTATTTACTTATTAAATTACTCAACTACTCCCTCAAGAGATGGCTATGCCATTTGGTATAATGAAATTTTAATTTACAATTGGGGGATAAACTGTACGAATAATTGGATCCAATAATTGTAAATCTGATGTAGCTTACCAGCCTTTGCTAATAATCCTCTTTGTCGTCAATATCATCTATTAGTAGCCCTTTTGTTTTGTCCAGTATTCTTTCAAAAAAGCTGCCACTTCCCAATCGCATTTTCTCTTTTTTTAGTACTTTGTTTGAGGAAACCATGCCAGCAGACATAGCCTGCTGATATCGATTTTCTCGCTCATCAATAGCTCTAAACCCTGAAAGCACCAAACCTACTGTTGTCGCATACATGGGGCTTTTCACCATCTCTATTTTTCCTTTACCGAGATGCTCGTTAGGGTATCCAATACGAGCGTCCATGCCTGTCATATATTCAAAAAGCTGCTTTACACTGTTAAGTTGGGAGCCACCACCGGTGATGACAATACCACCCGCAAGCTTATTTTCATATCCTGATATTATGATTTCCGCATGTACCATCTCGATAATCTCTTCCATACGTGCCTCGATGATATGAGCGAGGTTCTTGATAGAAATCTCCTTCGGAGGCCTGTTTCTCAGTCCCGGGATGGAAACGATTTCATTCCAGCTGGCCTGCTCGCTAATGGCCTTTCCAAATTTCGTCTTCAGTAGCTCGGCCTGGTGGTGCATGACCATACATCCTTCTTTGATGTCGGACGTAATGATATTACCACCGAATGGTATCACGGCAGTATGCCGAATAATATTATCATGAAAGATAGCAATATCGGTTGTACCACCACCAATATCAACCAAACAGATGCCTGCTTCCTTTTCTTCGTCAGTAAGCACAGCGAGGCTTGAAGCCAGGGGTTCAAGAATTAAATTTTCTATTTCCAGGCCTGCTCTTCTGATACATTTGTTCACATTGCTGATGGCGTTGGTATGTGCTGTGATCACGTGAAAGTCAGCCTCCAGCTTTACGCCAGACATGCCTACCGGATCTTTGATGCCTTCTTCGTAATCGACGATATAATCCTGAGGCATCACGTGGATAATCTCACTTCCCGGCGGAATGACGATTCTGTACATATCGTTGGTAAGCCGGTTTACATCCTCAATGGTAATTTCATCCTCACGTGAGTTTCGGGTGATGCTGCCATGATGGATAGAACTACGGATATGCTGTCCTGCAATCCCCACATTTACCACATTAATATCGATACCTGCCTGCTCGCTGGCTTCGGCAATTGCTTTTTCTATGGCTGCCACGGTTTTATCAATATTGGTCACGATGCCACGGATGACACCATCCGAAACTGCTTTGCCCATGCCCAATACTTCCAGTTTCCCGTAATCATTCTTCCTCCCAACGATGACACATATTTTGGTGGTACCAATGTCTAATCCGACTACTATTTTATCTTTTTGCATATTCTAAGAATTATTCGCACACTATTTGGTTTTCGTATTTCAGGTTTACTCTTTCATATTTGTTCCAGCCCTTCTTCGGTAATATCTCTTTATAGAAGATCTCCAGCTTCTTAAATTTTCGGGCAATATCCTCTGCCTTCCCAAACTCAATCAACTGATCACTTACCTGGCTGTATAGCACGATTTCTCCCCGTGCATCGATGTCTAACTGTACAATCTGCGCCTGCCATAATTCGCTACGCTGAATATATTGCAGCATCTCAAAAATTTGTTTCCCTTCAGGAGTTTTTTCCAGGTCAGACTTTACCAGCGTTCGTGTAAAATCTCCGCTAATTAAAAGCACACGTGCTGTGAAGCGGTCGGAAACCGGCAGAATTCTGCCATCAGTATCAATATATGCATCAGGGCCGTACGTCTGAACTACCCGTGCAATAGGTTTGCTTTGCTTGGCGTGAACTACAAGATTTCCTTCAAGATCTGTAAATACTTCCACATCATGCACAAACTTATTTGACTTTATGCGATATTCAATATTTTTAAGGTCAAATTCGTCTATTTTTTTTCCGAGAATATAGTTCATACCTCCTTCAGAAACAAGCTTTAAGATGTCATTTTCGTTGATAAAATAATTATCAAACTGATTATCAATATTTACAACTACCCGATTGCAAGTTTTACTTTGCTGCTTTTTTTCAACCAATCCAACGGCAGTCACCACGACCATCATGAGTGCCACCAACTTTACTCCTGTCCTGATCCTTATCTTGGGTAGTTTCATAATGTCTGGCTTAAGATTTTTTGAATTGGCTTTACCATTTTATCGATGTCACCAGCGCCAATGGTTACCAATACATCTATTTTCATTTCCCGAATTTTTTGCATTACCTCTTCTTTGGTCATCAGCATTTTCTCTTTCACAATAATTTTATCGAAGATCATGTGTACATCAACACCCTCTATGGGCAGCTCGCGGGCTGGATAGATATCCAACATCAATACCTCGTCTGCCAGCGATAGACTTTTCGCAAATTCATCGGCAAAATCTCGCGTACGAGAATATAAATGCGGCTGAAAAATCGCGGTAAGCTTTCTACCAGGATATAATGCGCGTACCGATGTTAAGAATGCCTCTATTTCTACGGGATGATGCGCATAGTCATCAATAAAAGTCAGGTTTAGCTGTTGAATCACAAATTCAAATCTCCTTTTAACGCCCCTGTAAGTGGCCAAGGCCGACCGGATCGATGCTTCTGGCATATCCAGATAGTCGGCAACGGCGATTGCAGCAAGGGCATTTTCTACATTATGAAAACCAGGCACGTGCAACTGAAAATCGCGCAGTATTCTGCCCTTCAATCGAACATCAAAGTGAAAGACTACCCCCTTAATCGATAGGTTTTCTGCTTTTATATCACCCTGTTTTAATCCGTAGCTTACAGTTTCATAGGCTGTTTCAACCGGCGCAATCACTGGCTGGATCGCCTCTTGCACAAAAAGCACGCCTTCTTCATGCGTTTTTGCCGCGAAATCCTGAAATGATTTTACAAGCTCATCCTTGTGTCCATAGATATCCAGATGATCAGCATCGGCCGATGTGATCACTGCAATATTAGGGCTTAAAGCCAGAAACGACCTGTCGAACTCGTCAGCTTCCACTACTACCAGATTCTCTCCTTCACCGGTGCCAAGCAGCATGTTGCTATCGTAATTTTGCGCAATTCCACCCAAGAAAGCAGCGCAATTTTTTCCGCCTTCTTTTAGTATATGAGCAACCATGGAAGATGTGGTTGTTTTGCCATGCGTTCCCGCAACGGCAATGCTAAACATCGATTCCGTAAGTTTACCCAACACGGCTGAACGTTTGATTAAAGTGTACCCGTGGCTCAACAAGTAATTATATTGCCTATGATCAGTTGGAATGGCAGGTGTATAAACAACAAGGCTCCTATCCTTATTGTCGACCAGCGCTTCCGGTAGCGTTTTGATATTATCCTCGAAATGAATGGTAATTCCCTCAGCCATCAAGGCATCGGTAAGTGAGGTAGGCATACGGTCGTAGCCAGCCACCACTATTCCCTGGTGGTTGAACCAACGGGCCAGGGCACTCATTCCAATGCCTCCGATACCCAGAAAATAGACAATATGTATGCTCTCTAAATTCATTTACGATTCGTGCTTTATATTCTTATTTTCATTTCTAAAGGTGATCAGTTGCAATACTTCCTCAGCGATATGATTAGCTGCATCCGGCTTCGCCAACTTGCCAATATTCGTCTGCAATTCCAGCCTCCTCTCATCGTCCTGCAAAAGCTCCAGACTGGCACTTACCATTTTGCCTTTTGCGTCCGCGTCTTTTACCAAAACTGCAGCATTATTCCTTACCAGGGCCATAGCATTTTTGGTCTGATGGTCTTCCGCCACATTTGGCGACGGAACAAAGATCACTGCCTTTTTTACCAGGCAAAGCTCAGAAATAGACAAGGCGCCAGCTCGGCTGATGACGACATCAGCAGCAGCATAAGCCAAATCCATTTCCTTTATAAATTCATACACGTGAATATTTCCCTTTTTTACATTATGCAGTTGCTCCAATACGTCCTGTATATAAAACTTGCCAGTCTGCCAGATCAGCTGAATTTCCGAGTCCTTGATCATGGGCAACGAATGCATAATAGATTCATTTAACGTTCTTGCTCCAAGGCTGCCCCCTATAACCAAAATAGTCTTCATATCTGGTGAAAGGTCAAAATGCCTGAGTGCTTCGGCGCGCTTGTCATCTATGTTGAGGATATCTTTTCGTACCGGATTGCCGGTAACGATGATCTTATCTTTAGGAAAAAAAGATTCCATCCCCTCGTGTGCCACACATATCTTCTGTACATCACCTGCCAACATTTTATTGGTGAGGCCGGCATACGAATTCTGTTCCTGAATTAAAGTTGGTATATTTTTATTGATTGCTGCTTTTAATGTCGGGCCACTGGCATATCCTCCAACGCCAACAACAACGTCAGGCTTAAAGGACTTGATAACACTTTTAGCCTTTAGATAACTCGATATTAACTTGAAAGGAAAAGACAGATTATCGAGCGTTAATCGGCGCTGAATACCGCTGATCCACAGGCCGATGATCTTATAGCCAGCTTCAGGCACCTTCTGCATTTCCATTCTGCCTAAAGCACCTACAAAAAGAATTTCAGCATCGGGATGCTTTTCTTTGATAGCATTTGCAATAGCTATGGCAGGATAGATATGGCCGCCTGTGCCTCCTCCGCTAATAATGATCCTATATGGTCTGTATGTTTTGATGATCTTCGTTATTTATTAGTTAGTATGTCCATCTCCTATAGTTTCTATGCTGCCACAGCTTTGGGCACATTCCTCATTGCTTTACCACCACCATGATTATCTTCTTTTTCGGCCCTACTTACACTTAAAATAATGCCTATTGCCAGTCCCGTAAATAGCAATGAGGTACCACCCATGCTCACCAGCGGCAACGGTAGTCCGGTGATAGGCCCAAGCCCAACCGACACCCCCATATTTACCATGGCTTGCAGTACCAAGGCAAAGCTCAGACCAGCAGAAAGCAGCCCGCCGTAGGCCTTTTCGCTCTTCGAAACGGCCCGCATCCCTCGATATAACAGCGCCAAATAGAGGAAAAGCACCACCACACCGCCAATCAAACCATATTCTTCCAGGATGATCGCAAAGATAAAATCTGAGTACGGGTGGGGTAGAAAGTTGCGCTGATCACTTTTTCCAGGGCCTTTTCCTGCCACACCCCCCGTAGCAATGGCAATATAGGCTTGTTTCGCCTGGAAGGGAACTTCCTTCTGCTCTACAAAACTCTTGATCCTGTTGACAACAGTGCCACCCCTCTGACCAAATGTCAGGGCTAAACTTCCTGCAAGTGCCCCTACAAGAGTCAACATCACCAGGTACCTCACCGGCACCCTCCCAATAAACATCAGCAGCATGCAGGTAGCAAATAATAAGACCGCGGTAGAATAGTTTGTCAAAGCGATGAGGCCACAAATTACACCGCACCATAGTAAAATAGGCACAAATGATTCTTTAAAATCATCGATATTTTGCTGCCGTTTGGAAAGCATTGCAGCTAAATTGGCAATGAGTGCTAACTTGGCAAGATCAGAAGGTTGAAAGGTCTGCCCGATATAAGGAATGGTAAGCCAGCGCGACGCTTCATTGATATTATCGCCAAACTTATAGGTAAAGAACAGCAAGGGTACAGATATCCAAAGCGCCAGGCGTGAAATTTTAGAAAAATAACGGTAGTCCAGTTTATGGGCAAACCACATGGCCGTCAGACTGAGAATGACCAGGAAAGAATGCTTGATCAGATAATGCTCGGTATTCCCCTCTTGCATCTTATAGGCCAACGTACCTGTAGCGCTATACACTACCAGTATGCTCAGAATGGAAAGCGCAAACACGATGAACCAGATCACAGGATCGCCCTTCAAATTCCTATCTACCCAGTCTTTAATTATTTCCATATATCTTGCTATTGGCATTTTTCAAATCCAGTACGGCCGCTCTAAATTGATCCCCACGGTCTTCGTAATTTTTAAACAGGTCGAAGCTAGCGCAAGCTGGTGAGAGTAATACGACATCTCCAGATGTTGCAAATTTTCTCGCAAGCGCTGCTGCCTCATATACATCGGTCGATTCCTCTACAACAGGCACTTTATCTGCAAAGAAATCCACCAACTTCGTATTGTCTTTGCCCAGACAGATCAACGCTTTTACCCTGTTTCTGGCCAAGTCCTTTACCAGCTCATAATTATTTCCTTTATCAATTCCACCTGCTATCCAGATGATGTCCTCTTTAAAACTATCCAAAGCATAGATTACGGCGTCCAAATTTGTAGCCTTGGAATCATTGATATATTTGACGCCATCGATCTCGGCCACTACCTCTAACCGGTGCGGGGCATTTTTAAAATCAGCCAGCCCTTTTCTTATCTTTTCCATGTCCACGTCGAAAACAAGTGCACAAAGCACCGCTGTCATGCTGTTGATCAAATTGTGGCGCCCCTTGATGATGATATCTTCTATGTGCACATGAATAGGATCATTAGATCCTGCCTGAAAATGTAATCTATCATCTTCAAGCCACGCCCCTCTACCTACTTTATCACGTAGCGAAACAGGTAAGGGTGTTGCACCAATCTGACGGCTATCCACTTCCCTCATCAGCACTTCACTGTCCTGAAAAAATATGAAATACCCATTTTGGGTCATATTTTGGGTGATTCGGAACTTGGAATCGATATAATGCCCGAATTTATAATCATAGCGGTCAAGGTGATCCGGGGTAATATTTAGTAAAATGGCAACATCAGCTTTAAAATCAAACATGCCATCGAGCTGGAAGCTGCTGATCTCCAGTACATATATATCGAAGTCGTCATCAATAACCTGTTTGGCCAAACTGATACCGATATTTCCCGCCAGACCTACTTTCAATCCTCCCTTTTTGAGCAGGTGGTAGGCCAGCATAGTCGTCGTAGTCTTTCCATTGGTGCCGGTAATGGCTACAAATTTTGCTTTTGTAAAACGACCAGCAAATTCTATCTCGGCAATTACAGGTATTCCTTTTTGCCGTATTTTTACGACCACCGGTGCTTTATCCGGTATGCCTGGGCTTTTCACCACTTCATCAGCACTTAGGATCAGTATGTCGCTATGACTACCTTCTTCAAAGGGAATATTATTCTCCTCTAATATCTTTTTATATGGCGCACCAATCATATGCATATCCGACACAAATGTGTCGAAGCCTTTGGCTTTGGCCAGCAGTGCTGCCCCAACGCCACTTTCTCCGGCTCCTAATATGACGATGCGTTTTTTCAATGTGTTATCGATTAAATTAATTACTAAAATTACCTAAGCTTCAATGTAGCCAATGAAAATATGGCCAGTAATATCCCTATAGTCCAAAAACGGGTTACGATCTTCGACTCGTGCAACCCTCGCTTTTGATAATGATGGTGCAACGGCGACATAAGGAATATCCGCTTTCCCTCGCCAAGTCGCTTTTTTGTATATTTAAAATAAGTCACCTGCAGAATCACCGATACAAGCTCGATCAAAAATACGCCACATAATACCGGCAATAACAATTCCTTTCTGACAGCCAGGGCTAGCACGGCAATGATCCCGCCTAGTGAGAGACTACCCGTATCGCCCATAAATACCTGCGCCGGAAATGAATTGTACCATAGAAAGCCGACGCATGCCCCGACAAAAGCGGTACAAAAAATTACCAGTTCTCCAGAGTTGGGAATGAACATAATCCCCAGATATTCCGAGAATATCGCATTACCCGACAGGTAGGCGAATATAGCCAGTGTAAGGCCAATAATAGCAGAGGTTCCTGCTGCAAGGCCATCGATTCCATCAGTAATATTAGCCCCGTTAGATACTGCCGTTACGATAAAAATAGCCCATAAAACATATACCGCCCAGGTATATTCATCATCCACAAAAGGAACAAGGTCTTTGTAATAGAACTCATTATTTTTTACAAAAGGGATGGTGCTTTTCGTACTTCTTACGTCGGTATAGGCTGGAGTACCTTCAATAACACCTTCAGATACTGAAACCGGATTATTGAATTCCCTTACGACCACCTGATCATTGAAAAACAAGGTAAGTCCCACAATCAAACCCAACCCCACCTGGCCGACCACCTTGAATTTTCCCGCAAGTCCATCCTTATTTTTTCTGAAAACCTTGATATAATCATCAACAAAACCAATCAGCCCCATCCATACTGTTGCAATCAAGAGCAGAATAATGTAAATATTATCCAATTGCGCAAACAACAAGGTTGGAATGACAATGGCACTAATGATAATGATACCACCCATCGTAGGGGTACCTTTTTTCTGTATTTGTCCTTCAAGTCCTAAGTCTCTGATGCTTTCCCCTACTTGCTTTTTTCGAAGTACATTGATGAGCTTCTTTCCAAAGGTAATGGTGATCAACAGTGACAAGATAGTAGCCATACTTGCCCTAAAGGATATATATTGGAATACACCTGCTCCTAGTAGGTCAAATTGCTTATCTAAAAAGTCAAATAAATAATATAGCATTATTTTATAGTTTGGAGGTTAATTTCCTATCGATCATTTTCCTAATAGTTGTAGCATTTCCTGTAAAATCATTTTATCATCAAAATCGTACTTCACCCCTTTGATTTCCTGATATGTCTCGTGCCCCTTACCGGCTATTAATATAATATCTTTGGCATTGGCCATGGCACATGCAGCCTTTATCGCCTCTCGCCTATCGGCTATTACCAGGGTTTTTCTGTAATTTGATGGACTCACCCCTCGCTGCATGTCTTTCAGGATCTCCTCAGGCTCTTCAAAACGAGGATTATCTGAGGTTAGAAGAACCTTGGTGCTGAATTTACACGCTATTTCTGCCATTAGAGGACGTTTGGTTTTATCACGGTTGCCGCCACAGCCTACCACAGTGATCACCTGTTCGTTTCCGGTTCTGAAATTCTGGATCGTAGACAGTACGTTTTCCAGCGCATCCGGGGTGTGGGCATAGTCTACGATGGCTGTTATCTCCTGGCTTGAAACCAACTGCTCAAAGCGGCCAGGCGCTGTTTCCAGGTTCGACAGTTGCCGCAATACTTCCTCCGGATCTTCTCCCATCAATACCGCCATTCCATAAATTCCCAGCAGATTATACGCATTGAAATCGCCAATCAACTTAAACCAGACATTCTTACCATCTATTTCAAGCTCCAGACCATGGATTGTATTGCTAAGTACTTTGGCCTTATAATCTGTCATTGATTTAAGCGCAAAGGTATTTTTATGTGCTTTCGTGTTTTGAAGCATCACCATTCCCCTTTTATCATCGCCATTTACAAGGGCAAAAGCTGTCGTGGGCAATTCATCAAATAACCTTTTTTTCGCCTTGATATACGCATCAAAAGTTTGATGATAATCTAGGTGATCGTGGGATATATTGGTAAAAACCGCTCCCGCAAAATGGACACCCCGCACCCTCTCCTGCACAATGGCGTGAGAGCTTACTTCCATAAAACAATGGGTGCAGCCCTCTTCCACCATTTGAGCCAACAGGTGGTTCAGCGTCAGCGCATCGGGCGTAGTGTGACTTGCCGGAATGACCTTTTCGTTTATCTTATTGACCACGGTGGACAGTAAACCCACATTATACCCCAGATTGAGAAATAGTTTGTGGGCTAGCGTGACAGTAGTGGTTTTACCATTTGTACCCGTTACACCGACGAGTGAAAGCTTCGAGGAGGGGTTTCCATAAAAATTGCCGGCTATAATGCCCAATGCTGCGGCGCTATTATTCACGTGCACATAGGCCACGCCCTCTCTTAAAATTTCCGGCATTTCTTCACATACCACTGCTTCTGCCCCCTGCTCAATCACTTGTTCTATATAGGCATGGCCGTCGGTTTGGGTACCTTTGATAGCGACAAAAAGACTTCCTTCAGCAACTTGCCTGGAGTCAAAGCAAACGTTGCTAATCTCTGTATCCATCTTACCAGATACTGAGATTAGTGTTACTTTATACAATATGTCTTTTAAAATCGCCATTAATTTAGATTGATCGTTATTACGCTTCCCCGAATGGCAGTACTTCCTGAGGCCATCGACTGGTTGGTAACCCTGCCTTTACCTTTGAAATCTACCCGCAAACCCTTGTTCTCAAGCATGTATAATGCATCTTTCAATGTCAGCCCTTTCACATCGGGCACTTTATCCAATTTAGCTATATTGGGCTCCCATACGACAGCATTGTTTCGTTTTACCGCTTTTACCCAGTCTTCCGTTTCATTTTCCGAAAAGTTTGAGATCCCCAAGGCATTGCAGACCAATTTCAGGTCATCATGATAGCCGGATTTTATCACAGGCAGCACATCTGATTTGGCCATGGCTAACGAAGGAAAAGGCTTGTGCATTTCAATATCACGGGCATAAATCTTGTCGGCAATTTCTTTAAAAACCGGTGCTGCCACATCGCTCCCATATTGCTGGAACCCCTGCGGGTCGTTGATCACAACAATACAGCTATATCGTGGTCGATCTGCCGGAAAATAGCCAGCAAATGATGTGTAGTAACTTCTGGTATAGCGCTTGTTTTTTAATATTTTAGATGTCCCTGTCTTTCCGGCAATAGCATAATGGCTATTTTTAATATTGTCAGCCGTACCTCGTTCTACAACGCCCTCCAGCATCAACTTTACCTTCTCCAACGTCTTGTCTGAACAAATTTTCGGATTGATTACAGCAGCCTCGTACACTTCCTTCAATTGATCAGCCTTAAAAGCTTTTCTAACAATGATGGGCTGAATCATGCGCCCGTTATTGGCAACAGCATTATAGAAAGCCAAAGTCTGCAATGGTGTAATTTCCACTTCGTAGCCAATAGACATCCATGGAAGTGTTGTACCGCTCCATGACTTATCGCTGGGTTTTTTTATTTTCGGTACTCCTTCGCCAATCATTTGAAAACCCAATGGCCTGGATAAATTAAAGCTCGTGATATAGTCTACATATCGCTGTGGGTTGTGGCCGAAGTGATAATCGACCAGCTTAGATACTGCGATATTAGAAGATTTTTCAAAGGCCTGCTTAACGGTTATTTTACCATAACCACCCGGCTTTGCATCACGCATTATTCTGTCGTAAAACTTATATTGGCCATCGCCGGTCTCGATGCTGTCGTTCAGGCTGATGTTGGTTTCTTCAAATAAGGCTATCATAGAGGCCAACTTAAAGGTAGAACCAGGCTCGGTGGAACCTTGGCTGGCTACAGCATAGTTGTATTTTTCCCAATACACGTTCTTTTCAACGCGACTTAGGTTGGAAATCGCCTTAATTTCGCCTGTTTTTACCTCCATTACAATCACACAACCATAGTCAGCGTCGTGCGACTTTAGCGCCCGCAACAAGGCCGATTCGGCGACATCCTGTAGATTGATATCAATTGTTGTTTCTATGTCATATCCTTGTACAGGCCGCACTTCAGTACCATCATAAATCGGCTTCCAGTTGCCTCCGGCCATCTTTTGATAAAGTGCCTCACCATCTTTTCCGGCAAGTATATCATTAAAACTATACTCCAGGCCGCGGCTGTATCCATTTTCATTGATGAAACCAATGGTTCTAAATCCCAAGGTGGCAAATGGGCGAAATCGCTTATCCACCTGCTCGAATATCACGCCGCCCTTATGTCGGCCTTTCCTGAAAATCGGCCAGCCAGACATCAGCTTTTTTTCCTGGTAGTTGATTTGGCGTGCATTGATGACCAGGTATTGCTTTTTCCTAAGTCTTGCGTCATTGATTTTTCGCTTGTATTCCTGCGTTGATTTATCCTTAAAGTGACGCGAAAGCAGGTAGGCGAGCGAATCAATGCCACTCTTATAAACTTCATCATCAGAAATGGCAGGATCCATGGCCACCTTATAAAATGGCAACGATGTAGCCATCAAACTACCATTGTCGGAATAAATATTTCCCCGCGTTGCTTTTACTTTTTTGTATTGCAAGCCAATATCTTCAGCCATTTGCGCCCATTTCTCCCCTTCAACAAATTGTATATCCGCTATCTTTACCACGATAGCTATCGAAAAAATGAAGATCAGCAAAAATGCCAACCTCACCCTTAACAATATGGATTTTTTGATATTCACTTTTTTATAATAATTTTATAGGGTGGCTGAGAACTTTCATAGATGGCATGTTTTTCGACCTTTTGTGCAACTTCCGACTGCTTGCTGGCAAACATATAATCTGCCTTCAATGTAGTGAAATCTGCCCTAAGATCTTCAACCTGCTGTTGCATTTTATCTACTTTTCTGATGTTCTTTTCTGCATAATGACTATTACCAATATAGAAAATACCAATAGCTGTAATATATAAAATATAAGGAACATACTTGATTGGAAGCCCCTTTTCAAATATATCAAACCATACATAATTATCCATAAAAGAGAACATATTCCCTTTTTTTGCCTTTGCTTTTACCTTTAATGTATTGGTAGCCATGTCATTTATTATCTTGTAGTCAAAATAAATTATTATACTTTCACAGCGACCCGGAGCTTTGCACTTCTCGCCCTGTTGTTCAATGACAGTTCTGCTTCTCTGGCAATGATTGGCTTCCGGTTTACGGGCTCAAATGGTCTGAGTTGATTGCCGTAAAAGTCCTTTTCTACCTCACCAAACATTTTCCCTTTACTAAAGAAGTTTTTTACCAGCCTGTCTTCCAGCGAGTGGTACGTCATCACAACCATTCTTGCTCCAGGCTTCATCACGTCGGCACATTGCAGCAGCATTTCCTCCAGCGCCTGAAGCTCAGCATTTACCTCGATGCGCAATGCCTGGAAAACCTGCGCAAAATATTTGTTTTCTCTTCCCCGCGGGGCAAACTTTCTTAAGATCACCTTAAAATCTTCAATGGTATGAATGGCATTACGCATGCGGGCTGAAACAATGGCTGCTGCCAAAGTTTTGGCATTTCTAACCTCCCCATACATGCCCAATATTTTGTGCAAATCAGTTTCTGAATAAGAACTCAAGACCTGAGCGGCTGTTACCCCCCCAGACTGGTCCATACGCATGTCCAACGCGGCATTAAATCTGGTAGAAAAACCTCGCTCCGGAACGTCAAACTGGTGAGATGACACACCCAAATCTGCCAGGATGCCATCTACCTGATCTACTTTATGAAGTTTGAGGTATCTTTTCAAATACCTGAAATTGGCTTGAATGAATTGAAACGAAGGGCCTTCCAGTTCTTTTGCATTGGCTTCCGCGTCTCTATCCTGGTCAAAACCAAATAATTTCCCACCTTTGAGGTGGTTTAAAATCGCTTTAGCATGCCCGCCACCGCCAAAAGTTAAATCCACATAAATACCTTCAGGTTTGATTGCAAGTCCTTCCAGGCATTCCTGCAACATGACGGGGTTATGATATTCCATGGGCGCATCTTTATCTACCCGTGCCGGAGCATGCTTTTCCATCAGAAAATCTGTCATTTCAGGATGAATGGTACATGATTCCTTGTACATCACGGATAGTATTTTTGTTTATTTAAGCATCTAAATATTTTTGTGCCAGCGCTGAAAATTCTGTTTCGTCTTTAATCAAATATGCTTCGTACAGTTCAGGATTCCATATCTCTACCCTGTTGCCCATTCCTACAACCATCACATCTTTATCCAACTGTGCATATTTTATCATCGATTTAGGAATTAAAAACCTACCCATATTATCCAATTCTACCTGGGTATTTCCACGGAAAAAATTTCTTTGAAGCTTCCTATATTCTTCATTAAACTCGTTGAGGCCAGATATACGTGCATAAATTTTCTTGTATTCCGTTATGGGGTACAACACCAGACAGGGCTCAAACCCTCTTCTCAATACGACTTCATAGGTTTCCTCTTTGCCATCTGTCAGCGATGCCGGCAGATTGGCCTTGATTTTTGCGGGAAGCACCAACCGGCCTTTCGCATCTAACCTACATTCATACTCACTGGTGAAAAAGTACATACCGCTTATTGAAACTTCGAAACCTCTTATGCAAATCTAAAAATTTTATTGACATTATCCTCCACAATCTACCACTTTATACCACATTTATCTAAATAAGTAAAAAAATAGAAACAATGTTTAAAATCAGCGTATAAAAACAAAAGATCAACTGTAATTGACGAATGGAAATCGGTATGCAGGGCCTGAGGGCGCCAGCCACCGCGGAATGGAAAGCGAAAAGGCTAAAGAAGGAAAAATGTAAAGGAGCGTTGAACAGAAAAAACCGTAAATACGGCTCCTATTGCTTTTAAAATATCAATTCAGCGTCTTTAAGAATGGCAAGCCCCCCGTTACAATAAGATCTTTTGCTCCTGTAGCCAGGTTACTCTTTCTTTCGAAAGATGTAGTTTTTCTTGAACGATGGACAGGGTGTGAGCACCCATTGCGGGAGGTGGGAGAAGGTGGGAGAAATTTCCAGAAAAACTCATATCAGCAACAAAGTTTCGCATGCCGCGGGGTCTATTTTGAAGATCAGCAAATAGCAATGCCGCGGCCTCGGGCATGGCACAAACCTCTTGTATGGTATGAACGGCACCAGCGGGAACGTCATGGCTTTGTAAGGCAGTCAATAGTGGAGCCTGTTCGCGTTGTGCTATTTTCTGCTGGAGCACCTGGTGCAGCCCTTCTTTATGCTTTACCCTGTCGCTATTGCCGGCTGTAGAAAAAGACAGCGTCTCCATGGGCATATCCAATACGACACACAATTGTTGAAACTGTCGGTCATTCCCTACCGCAACGATAATTTGTTTTTCATCGAGCGTAGTAAAAATATTGCCATACGGCGCAATATTGGGATGAAGTGAGCCCTCAGGCTGGGGAAGTTTGCCTGCTACTAAAAAGTTGGTAGCCTGGTTTGCTAAGGAAGAAATGGCCGCCTGGATAAGGGAGACATGGACATAAGCCCCGGCGCCACAACGTTCCTGGTTGATAATTGCCAGCAGTAAGGCTTCTTTGAGGTGGTGCCCTGCAATAATATCCATTAATGCTACGGGCATCTTGATTCCGGTTTCGCCAGGAGATGCATTGAGGAATACAAACCCTGCTTCAGCCTGAACAATAGCGTCGTACCCTACACGGCTATTTTCCGTGCCATATCCTGTGATATGACCATATATAATTTTTGGGTTTTTTTTGCTGATCGATGCATAATCAAGCCCCAGCTTTTCAGCATCGCCAGGCTTGAAACTAGCGATAACCACATCAGAAAGTGAGATGAGCTGATGCGCTATCTCCAAACCTTCGGCCTGTGAGAGGTCCAGACCGAGGGATAATTTCCCCCAATTCACACTTGAAAAGTAAGCTGATACCCCATCAGCCGCAATCTCGCCGGGTATTGTCCAACTGCGCGTAACGTCGCCAGCCGTAGCAGGATTTTCAATTTTAATCACTTCAGCACCGAGTTCTGCAAAAAACTGGCCTACAGAAGGGCCTGCTAACACTGAAGCAAATTCTAATACTTTGAGCCTGGAAAATATTTGTTTATTTTGCATTAGCTTTTAGGCCTTATCAGCATGACAAACTTATCAAGAATAAATTTAGCTTTAGCATATAGCCTGGTTTTTTGTGGCTGTAGTTTTGAGAGCAATTTAGAAATCAATGCATTACAGAAAGGTATCTGGCGTGGTGAGTTGGAGGTTCAGGAGAAATTGCTGCCATTTAATTTTGAGCTATTGCAGGGCGACGAAGGTGCTGTAGAAATGATACTTCATAATGCCGAGGAAAGAATAGTGATCGATGACCTTTCTATCATCGGCGACTCTTTATATGTGAATATGCATATATTTGATGCTACTTTAAAGGCCAAAATTTCCGGAGATAAGATGATCGGACGCTGGACGAAAAATTACCTGGAAAACCACTGGGTACCATTTAATGCTACCCTTGGAAACGCTTACCGCTTTAGCCACGAACTCCTTATACCAAAGGCAAATATCTCAGGCAAATGGGAAGTTAGGTTTATCTCTCCCGGAGGAGACACAACGTTGGCTATGGGCATCCTCAGGCAAGACGACCATGTACTTGAAGGGACATTTCTTACCATCTCAGGAGATTACCGTTATATGGAGGGGAATGTCTGGGGCGATCGCCTTGCATTAAGTACTTTCGACGGGGCTTCTGCCATGCTCGTAAACGGAAGTATTGTCGATACCAATACGCTGAAAGGTGAATTTTATTCCGGGCGAAGTGAAAATGCTACCTGGATTGCTACGAGAAATGAGAAGGCAACCTTGCCGGACCCCGACGAAATCACCTCTTTAAAAGAAGGATATGATGAGATTAATTTTACCTTTCCTGACTTGAATGGTAAGATGGTATCCCTGGATGATGCGCAATATCAGGGAAAAGTAGTGATCATTCAATTATTTGGTACCTGGTGCCCTAATTGCATGGACGAAACCATATTCTTAAATGAATGGTACAAGAAAAATTCGGATAAAAATTTGGAGATCATAGGGTTGGCCTATGAAAAGAAAGATGATTATGCCTATGCGCGAAAGCGAGTTTTAAAAATGATCAAAGAGTTAAAGCCGAAATATGACTACCTGATCGCGGGCACAGCAACAGTCGGGGAAGCGTCGAAATCACTTCCCATGCTTGATGGCGTCAAGTCATTCCCAACCTTAATATTCATTGATAAAAACGGCAAGGTGAGAAGGATATATACAGGATTCAGGGGACCGGGCACCGGGGAGTATTATCAGGAATTTACAAAAGACTTTGAAGCTTATGTTGCATCGTTGCTGAAAGAAAATTCCTAATTTCTAATTTTTTTACCTACAGGATATTTAGACACGCTACTTCAAATGCCGTGATGATAATATTCATAATCTTTCAGCACGGTATACAAAAATTTTAATGAAGGTAAATCCGAATCAATCTTTAAGAAATCCCTCGTCTTGGAGGCCACCTCATCGGCGGCACGATCGTTGAAACCGTCCCGCCTCATATGCAAGGCAGCCCGGATAACTTCTGCTTGCTTATCATTTAACCTTTTCACCTGTGGAAAGGTGATCAGGTGTCCTGAGTTTCGAATAAGGCTTTCTACATCGGTAAGCGCAATTGATTTGCGTAATTTGATTACTGTGGTATCTGCCGCTAAGTCCCCCAGTCGTTGCCCATTTTTTGTAATTATAATACTTATGACAGCTATACTACCATAAATAATGATATCGATCGGTCTTATAATCCATCTTAGCAGGTAATTGGCTATTTCCGGGGCCCCACCATCGAGTCTTACAACCTTGATGTCCCTAACCCGCTTGCCCGGCGATTGGCCATTGAAGAAAGTTTCGAAAAAAAGTGAATAAAAGCATAGGGGAATTAGGAACAGGATCACTATTAGTTTATTTAACCCAAAGACACTGAAAAGCAGGGCCACCGTAAAAAAGTAAATTACGATGATCAAGGCGTCGACAAGAAAGGCAACAATCCGATCGCCAAGACTTGCCAGCTCCAGCTTTACTTCAATGTTTTGGTTTGTAATGAATTTGGTCATGTCCTTAGCAACACTTATTTTGTAAACAATTATAAACAAAAAAAATGCGCCAGGGAACCTTTATCAAACTTCATGAAGAGAAGTGGAAAGATTTTGAAGTAAGTTTAAAAAATTCACAGGCGCTTCCGGCGGACCGGCTGTCTTATATCTATGTACACCTTACAGAAGATCTGGCTTATGCACAGGGAAGATACCCCGAGGCTCAGGTCACGCAATATTTGAATGAGCTAACGGTGAATGTACATGCTAGGGTGTACAGTAATAAACCAGAGCAACAAAGCCGTTTTATTACCTTCTGGAAAAAAGAAGTTCCTTTAGAACTAGCAAGAGCCTATCCTTATATAGGATATTCGTTTTTGATTTTGATCACCGGTGCCTTTATCGGCATGCTCTCAGCTGCCAATGATGCCACGTTCATACGCTTGATATTGGGCGATGGGTATGTGAACACGACCATTCAAAATATCCAAAATGGTGACCCGATGGGTATTTACAAAAGCATGCCGGGGATTGACATGTTTGTATTCATTACCTTCAATAATATCAGGGTAGCGCTATTAGCCTTTGCCATGGGTATATTTTTCTCAATAGGCACCGGCTACGTCTTGTTTCAAAATGGCGTAATGCTAGGCGTATTTCACTATCTATTTTTCAAATACAACATGCTTCAGGAGGCTTTATTCACCATTTGGATCCATGGCACACTGGAGATTTCGGCTATTATTATTGCTGGTGCAGCAGGCCTTATTATGGGCAATGGATTATTATTTCCCGGAACGTACCCGCGGCTGCATGCTTTCAAATTATCGGCTAAGAGAGGATTAAAGATCGTTTTAAGTTTAATTCCTTTCTTCCTTGTTGCCGGATTTTTGGAATCATTTATTACACGACAGACTGAATGGTCAGTATACATTAAATTTTTTATTATCTTAGTTTCATTATCTTTAACAATATTTTATCTTTTAATTTTACCAAAAACCAACAACCATGACCCAGGAAAAAATTACGCTTTATAAAATGCGGGATTTCTCTGCCAAAGTGAATATAACCATCGAATACATACGGCATAATTTTTTGCCTTTAGTCAAGGTAGTCTTACTTGTGGTTGCTCCAATAGCATTGATTTTAACTTTGCTGATGAAATATTGGATGGGTGACCTGGCGGAACTACAAAATAACCCTGGTGCAGATCCATTCGGCACACTGTCCAGGTTGGGTCCTACATATCTGTTGAGCACTTTTATTTCCATTACCTCCTATACCTTCTTGTTCACCGCTGTATATGGGTACATGAAAATGAACCAGGACCAGGAGGAAGCCCCCTCTCCCGTAGAAGTTTACAAGCTTATACTACCCAAACTTCCTATGGTTTTTATCCTGATGATTCTGATTAGCGTGGTTTCTTTAATTGGCCTGGTTTTCTTTATCATTCCAGGTCTTTATCTTATGATTACTACGAGCCTTGCCGTCCCTATCTATTTATTTGAGAATAAAAATATCGGCGACGCTTTTGGAAAATCCTTTACATTGATCAAAGGAAAATGGTGGAGTACTTTTGGGCTGCTAATCATCACGGGAATCATTTCAGCATTGATCAGCTATTTATTTGCTGTTCCATTGTATGGTAAAATGATCATCGATTTATTTTCTAAGGGTGCCGATCAGGTTCAACCGGACCTCCTGTTTACAAGCTGGTACAGTACATTCGCATTGGCCTTTATGTTAATCGGCAGTTACATCGCTTATCTTATCCCCGTTATTGCTTTGAGTTTTCAGTATTTTAATTTATCCGAAAGAGTAGAGGCCAGAGGATTACGCAATCAAATTAAAGGTTTTGAAACTTTGGCTTAAGCTTCTGTTGATCTTATACCTATTAGTTTGGCCCGGTTTTGCGCGGGTTAGTAACGAGCGTACCTTCGATCGGCAAAAGTTGGAAGAATACCGACAGGATCCTGCCTTTGATTATACGCAGCAATATGCGGCTTCTGATTCGTTGATATCGATCATGTTGGCTTATTTGCAAAATCAGCTCGCTCAGCTATTCCAAAGTCCTGCATACCGAATTCTCGGCCCGTGGCTATTCAGGTTACTGCTACTAGGCGGTATTGTCATGGCAGTTATTTTTATCTTACGGCTGAAATTCGGTGCTGCAATTACAAAGACTTCCAAAAGAGTCTCCGCCCATGGGTTCTCATATACTGGTGCAAATCAGGACGATTACCAGCACTTACTCCATGATAGTCTGGCAACGGATAACTTTAAACTGGCTGTTCGCTATCTTTTTCTTACCACACTAACATTGCTGGAACAACAAAAGAAGCTTCAAATAAAGCCCTGGAAAGCACCTTATGACTATCTGGCTGAATTGCCTGAACATAACAAGCAACCCTTTAACCACATCATAATACTTTTCGAAAATACCTGGTATGGTGAATTTGTACCCAATAAACAGGCTGTCTCCTTGGGGCTAGACTACTATTATCAGCTAAAAAATGTCTAAAGAAAAAATCCTGTACATCGTGTTGGGGTTACTTTTCGTCGTTTACGTGATTGTAGAATTCTATGCACCGAAACCGATTAATTGGACTGTGACTTTTGCTGAGAGAGATACCAATCCATATGGCGCTTATCTTTTCTATGACAGACTGGAAGATATTTTTCCTGGCAAAGAGATTTCGTATCAGACTCTTTTCGAAGTAAAAGACGCCACCGGCCCCATCATCATTTTAGCAGATAAATTTACGCCTGCGAAGACAGACATACAATCGCTATTTGACATACTCGGGCAAGGTAAAAGTGTATTTATTGGCGCCAATTATTTTTCTGAGGAACTCATGGATACATTGGGTCTTCGGCTATCTATAGCACACAAAAATCTGCTTTCTTCCGACACGCTTTCTTTTTCTTTCCAAGGGAGAAGCTTTCCTATTCCAGCAAAGATGGTAGGGGCACATTTTGCAATAAATTCTCCACAGGAGTGGATCGTGTATGGGCAGGTAAAATCACCCGTTTTGGTTGCTAAAAGCTTTGAGCATTCGCAACTCATATTATGCACCACACCGCTAATTTTATCCAATTACAGCTTTATACAAGTAGCCGACCCCACTGTCATCGCGTCGATACTTAGCTTGTTACCGTATGAAAAAGTAACCTACAACAGGTTTTACCAGGCGGGTAAAATGGAGGCAAAAACACCATTGCGTTACTTACTTTCGCAGGCGCCGCTACAATGGGCAGTATATCTAACTTTACTGGCCTTGGGCGTGCTTTTTGTGACAGGCTCACAACGTAAACAGCGGGCCATTCCACTGCTCGACCCACAAACCAACACAACCGTCCATTTTATAAAAACCATTGGTGGATTGTACCATCGTGAAGGAAACCATAAAAATGCAGCCGTTAAATTGATCAATCACTTTCAAAATAGCCTATCTTCCCGATATTATATTAGCCAGGTCAACGAGAAAGCATACCACACGATTGCAGCAAAAACCGGGCATCCTGTGGTTGATGTCATTGAAATCTTTGGCCTGATCGAGGAAGTAAAAAAAGCCCGTAGCATTTCTGAAAGTCAACTAAAAAATCTATACACTAAAATCAATTTGCTTAAATAATCTTATGACCATGATGTCCACCCGCTTTGACCTGCCGTCGTTTTCAGAAAAAATTATACTAATCAAGAGAGAAGCCAAAAAAGCACTCGTAGGCCAGGAGAGAATGCTCGACTTACTCCTCACGGCGTTTTTTGCTGGTGGTCATGTGCTGATAGAAGGTGTACCGGGGGTAGCAAAGACCCTTTCCGCAAGGCTTTTGGCATCTACTACGCAAGCATTGTTTAAAAGAATTCAGTTTACCCCAGACCTTATGCCTTCCGATATCCTTGGCACATCGATCTTCAATCCCAAAACATTGGATTTTGAATATAAACCAGGTCCTATATTTGCCAATATGGTACTCATCGATGAAATTAACAGAGCACCTTCCAAAACACAGGCGGCTCTTTTCGAGGTAATGGAGGAAAAGCAGGTAACCCATGATGGAAAAGTCCATACCATGGAAGACCTTTTCATGATTATGGCCACACAAAACCCCATAGAACAGGAAGGAACCTACCGATTGCCAGAGGCCCAACTCGATCGATTTCTTTTTAAAATAGTGGTCGAATACCCAACACTGGAAGAAGAGGAGGCCATATTAGTATTGCAAAATCAAACAGCAGGGTTTAAGAAACTGGCCTTTATTGAAGCTGTCATTACCAAGCAGGAGGCTTCTACTATCCGACAAAATCTTCAACAGATACTGGCCAAAGACTCCTTACTAAAATATATTGCTGAACTGGTCCATCAAACGCGTAATCATCCTTCCTTGTTTTTAGGGGCTTCGCCACGGGCGTCGGTAGACCTTTTAAATGCCTCTAAGGCCTTCGCGGCAATGCGAGGGCGCGACTTTATTACGCCAGAAGATATTCAGTTTCTCCTAAGACCGGTGATAGAACATCGCATCTTATTAACCCCAGAAGCTGAACTGCAGGGCATCACAATCCAGGAGGTAAGCCAGGAGATTATACAACAGGTGAATGTACCGAAATAAACTAGGGTGGTTATGAAACTTTTTGTCACACAAAGGCTGTACATCCTGCTTGTCGCGCTTATCCTTTGTTTTCTGATGGGGTATTTTATACCTGTCATTTATACAGTAGCGCAACCTCTTGCCCTTGTTTTTTTCTTGCTGGTTGGTGCGGATATCATCCTGCTCTACGGATTGGGTGGTACGGTCGTAGCAGAGCGAAAAAATAAAGAGCGCTTCTCGAATGGTGATGATAATGAGGTAGTATTGGAAGTAAAAAACACATACCCTTTTCAAATTGACGGCACGCTTTTAGACGAGCTGCCTGTGCAGTTTCAAATACGGGATTACAATATGCCTATCATCTTATCTCCAGGAAACACGATAACCAAGTCATATAGTTTGAAGCCTGTGAGCCGGGGAATTTACGCTTTCGGAAACATTAATATTTTAGTAAGCTCGCCCCTGAACCTCATCAGGCGGAGGATTATTGCAAGCGCCCAAAAAGAAGTGAAGGTATACCCTTCCTTTATCAAGTTGCAGCAATATGAGCTGATGGCCCTTTCGCAACGACTTTTTATGCACGGACAAAAGCCAGTAAGAAAAGTGGGTAACAGCCAGGAGTTTGATACTATTCGCGATTATGTGGCCGGCGATGACCCCCGCCATATCAACTGGTCGGCAACGGCAAGAAGAGGCCATATCATGACGAATCATTATATCGATGAGCGCTCACAAAACATCTATTGTATAATCGATAAAAGCCGCCCGATGAAGATGCCTTTCGGCGGTATGACGTTGCTTGATTATGCCATCAACGCGTCGCTGGTCATCGCTGAGGTGGCCTTAAAAAAAGGTGACAAAGCAGGGCTACTTACTTTTGAGGATAAAATTGACGTGTTCATCAAGGCAAGTAATAGAAATAAGCAGGTGCATCAACTGATGGAGGGGCTCTACCAGCAAAAGACCACTTTTAAAGAACCTGATTTAGCAGCAGTTTATACTTTTTTAAAAAAGCAGGTCAATCAAAGAAGTTTATTGCTGCTTTTTACCAATTTCGAATCAATTCATAGCCTAAACAGGCAGCTGAAGCATTTACAGATGATCAACCGCGAGAACCTACTTATGGTTATCTATTTTAGAAATACAGCTGTAGATCAATTAATCAAAGAAAACGCCTCCAGCACCAGAGATATTTACAACCAGGCGATCGCTTATCAGATGCTGGACGAGAAATTACAAATCAAGGACGCACTTCATCGTGCTGGTATCTTATCCCTGTATACAACACCGGAAAACCTAAATGTCGGGGTCATCAATAAATACATCGAGGTAAAGACGAAGCGACTATTATGATCCCGAATCAGTTGATGACAATCCGCGTGCCCTCGCTATGGCTGCTAAATTCCGGGGCGTACATACTTTGTATGGTTGTGATGCCATTGGAGAAGTTGCCCTGATTATTTACACGAAGGTCGTATTCAAATACAAAAATACCTTTGGGAAGACGCTCAAAAAAGAAATTGGTACTGGCGTCCTTGGTGCTTTCATAATAGCCCAGCCCATCCTGCCACTTGTATTCCGAAAGCACATTTATCGGCTCCAGCCCTGAGGCACGCATATCTTTCATATGTACGAAATCCATCTCCCGATCTACTTTTATTTCTATGCGAACTTTCACCATGTCGCTCACCTTTAGCGGGGTGGATGCATCTATGCGTGTGAGCACCTCACCATTGTCGGTATTAGACTTTAGGAATAGCTTTTTATCGATGTACAGCGGTGTTGAAGCACTAGTGATTTTATCCAAATCTTCAAAATATTGCCAGTATAATGCCCCCCAAGCTACCCCTGCGCCTTTTTTCGCCATGTTTACCTCACCCATTGCAGGGTTTATTTCCACTCCGGTCCATGCAGTTTTGAAATAGCCTGTACCTGCTTCCACTTCCGTTTCAGCCATTTTTTCGATGTCTATAGGTTGATGGCCAACCTGGACATCAACCATGTCTGTTATCGAAGTCCAGTCGTTTCCCTGAAGCAGCAGCGCGTACACTGCCGCTGTGGTGGCCTTGGTAGATGGCCACTGCGTGGTCTGCTTGTTTTTAAGTAACCATATTTGCATTTCATCCACGATTTGAAGGTTTGCTACTTGTGTCTCACCCGCTACCCCGATTTCACTAAAGGCCTCAATCAAAAGTGCCTGAGTTTCTATTGGTGCGTAGTTCCAGCGCCAGTCTGCCTTATTCTCTTTCCAATACATCCCCAATTCTTCACTGGTGATGGCGTTCTCCATTATCGACTGCATGATCGTTTTGGCTATAGCAGCATGGTCATGTCGATGTTGCACCAGCGCTATCATTCCTTTCATATAAAGATTCTTTGCCTTCCAATGGGTAGCAGTTTGCTTTTCATAATAAGAGACCGCAGCGAGGACGTCTGTACCTAAAGGATAGGCATGATAGAAACTACGCATGTACAAGAAATGGATCTGGATAGGCGTAAGATGATCCTTCTCCAGGAATTCTCTTTCCTTATTGATTCCGTCCTGCTTATTGCTGATAGATTGACGAACCTCTCTTGCCCGATCGAGGAGTTGTTGATAATCTTTCACAAGCTCAGCATCCAGATAGGCTACAGCCTTTTCCGTCACTATTTTCACCCTTTCATCCTCTGTAACTTTTAGGTGTCTCAGATGTCCGTACCCGGCCGCAATATGTTGCGTGATATAACGATTGGGATGCTGACTGCCCTTGAACCATGGGAAGCCGCCACCAGCCAACTGCATATCTTCCATTTTACGGGTGGTGGTTAGAAGCTCGCCGTTCATCTTTTGAAGGTCAAATAATAACGCCATACGCATTTTTTGCTCCGTTTCGCTTCGAGCTTCTCTCAGCCATGGTGTCTCCTGTAGGATGAAAGACTTAAGTGCTTCATTCATTTCAAGGTTGCTTTTCAAAGCCCCGGCAGATGTCCATTGGTCAAAAACTGCCTTCACCCTTGAGTTGGCGTTCAAGGTATGACTGGCAAGTGCATTGGCATAATAGCGGGCAAAGGTCTGTTCAGCACATTCATAGGGATACTCCATGAGGTAAGGTAAAGCCTGCACGGCATACCATGCCGGGTTGGAAGTCATTTCAAGTGTAAGGCGGTGATTTTTTAGGGTGGTAGATGTATTGATTTTAAGTTTGTCCAATGTAAACGTTTTGGTTTCTTCCCCTTTGATCCACATCGGCATGGTCTCTGTCACCAGCATTCGGTTTGTGAGTACTGGCAACACGCTCTGTTCTCCATCTGAAAATGATCCAGCTTTGGCTACAATTTTGTATTGCAAAGCCTCTACATTATCAGGAATCTGCAGTGTCCACGACGCCTCGGTATTCCCCTTGCCTACCACCTGAAATGGCTTATTCTTGTCGATGTTTTCAAATTGATCATCGATAGCATTGCCTGTGATGGCATCAAATAATTGAAGCGCGACGAAACCATTGATGCTATCGGCGCTAAGGTTGGAAATTTTAGCGGACAAAGTAAGGTGATCTCCCTGTCTTAAAAACCTTGGGGCGTTCGGTATCACCATCAGGTCTTTTTTCGTTACGGTATATAAGGTTTTGGTGGCTGTTTCCAACGACTTGGTGTGGGCCAGCAACTGAAGTTTCCACCGGGTCAGTGCTTCCGGAGCAGTGAAAGTAAAGCTTATATTACCTTCCTGATCTGTGGTTAGGTGGGGAAAGAAGAATGCGTTCTCCTGCAGATTTTGCCGCACATATACCTGCGATAGTTCTTCGTCAATCTTTGCCTGCCCCGCCTTTGTCGAAATTATTACCGCACCATTGGCGGCTCTTGCACCATATAATGCTGTCGCTGCTTCGCCCTTTAATACATTTAAACTGACAATATCTTCCGGATTCAAATTAAATATGTCAACGACCACGCCATCTACGACATACAGCGCACGGGTATCACCGGACAAAGGTGAAGCACCTCTCAGAGATATATTTGCGTTGTTGGGACTATTATAATCAACCTGCAAGCCCGGAATTTGTCCTTGAAGCTCCTCCATATCAAAGCTTAAGTTATTTTCTAATTCGACTGAAGATACAGATCCTGTAGCATAGCTTTTTTGTTCAACCCCATGACCCACCACCACCACTTCACTTAATTCCATGATATCAGCCACCATCGTCACATCTATGGTATTATAGTCCACCCGGGCGCTGACAGGGGCATAGCCAATAAAACTGAAATTTAGGATATCTCCTTTGGTGGCCGGAATAGCATACTGACCATTGACGTCGGAAGTCGTCGCATCAGTCTTTTTATTGACAACGACATTTACGCCAACCATAGGTTCGCCGGACTCATCTACAATCTCACCGTTAACCCAGCCTGCCTTTTGATTTTTACGATCGCTTGAACGGAAAGTAGACGTATAAAAATTGACAGCAAGGCTGCTAAGATACTGGCTTTTCACGTACCTGTTGCCTGTCATTGAAAACCCAAACCAGTTGAATTCATCATAGGCATAAAGCTTGAATCTGCGCTGCCATCGGTAGTTGAAATCAAAATTTTTCACCCTGAACGCCGATATTCCAAAACTTTGACGGGCTAAGTCTCTACCATTGCTATAGGTGCTATAGCTTTTAGATTTTACAGGAGAGAAAAACCAGTCATGCGGCGTAAACTGATCCAGAGAAGCATCGTACATACTTGCAAGTACTTCTGCAACTACTTTATCGCTTCTTTTACCCCTAATCTGAAAGCTCCAGGTCTGTTTCTCGCCGGGGAGAAGCTTATCGCGAAAGGTAGTCGTTTCTACCAACAGATGATGGCCCTCGTCTGGTACCGATATCTGTAATACGCCGCTTTCAAAAGCATTGTAATTGACAAAGCTATAGCGGATAGCGAAACCGCCCAGGTCTTTTTTGGTAACAGGTACTTTGATCGTCTTGAAGCCCTTGTTTAGACGAACGAGTTCAGTTCTCACTACTTTTTGATCCTTTTCTATGTCCAGAACAATGGTGACGTCATCCGACGAGGAGCCGACCGTTACGCTTACCTCATCCCCCACCCGATAACTTCTTTGATCACTTTTAATTGAAAATAAAGCATTGTCTTCAGGTATTGTTTTATGACCTGACGTTAACTTAAATCTTGATTTATCGGCGACTTTCTTGCCGGTGTTATCCAAACCTGATAGTTCAATGATATAGCTTCCGCCCTGCCATTTTTCGAGACCCTTTATCTGCAAACTTCTCTTCTCTTCTGTATCGAAAGATGCGCTCCAGACAAGCTT
>LXQK01000152.1:0-3509 GCA_001683905.1 Marivirga sp. ANT-B6 | reverse complement strand
TAGGCATCATGTCGAAAAAGTGATTTAAATTCTTCCCGCGTGATGGATGGAAGATCTGGCGCTTCCCATGGTCTGTTTCGGAGTGGAGATGCTGGCGCCTGCAATTTATATATATTTAATTTACCCCTTAAGGGTCCAAATTGCCCATTCAAATTTTCGGTCGTGATAAAAACCTGAACCTCCCTTTCCTTTTTTTCAATGACCTCAGGGATTTGCAATTTGGCGAGCAGCGTGTGATAGCCGACCTTCACCACGGTCGTCGCGCTTCTGGTTTCACCGTTGATATCGGTTACATCCGCCCTTACCTCATAGTGGAAGACGGGAAGATCGTCAGCCGCCACCTTTAGGTCAGGTATGGCCACAAAAGGAATTGTGAATTCTCCTTTTGCATCTGTAGTAGTTTCTCCATGGGTAATTTCCCGGACTTCGGAAGTATAGCCACTGCGAGGTCTCGACCAATAGTACCATGATGAATGCACGGTCTTGCGCTGCACCGTATATCTTACCTTGGCCTCAGAGACGTTGCTCCCGGCAAAAGCAGCCGCTGTACCGATAACAGCAATGGTATCATGCAGCTGGTAAACTCCATTAATAGGTAAAAAATGCGTTTCAAACCTGGGTCGCTTGTATTCTTCTACTATAATACGATGTTCGAGCCATTCAAATTCTTCCATTATGCTGTCGTAAAACCTGCTATCAGCACTGCTACCTTCTTCTGCATGGATAGCATATTCGCCAGTAAGACCACCTGCAGGTATGGTGAATTGCCCGCTAAAAGAGCCGAATTCATTGGTCTTTAATTTAAGCGTTTCAACCTCTTCTCCATTCACATCCTCGAGGTAAACTTCAACCTCTTCGCTAGGAACTATTTGTGAGACCGCCCCTTTCCGTTGGATCAGAATTCCCTTGAAGTAGACAGTTTGGCCGGGCCTGTAAATGCCTCTATCGGTAAAAATGAAAGGCCTGACAAACACGCGCTCCTCGACTGCATCTGCTGAATTTCGCTGAGGATATAAATAATAAGGCTTAAAATAAGCGGCATCGTGCTTGGTTGACACAACCGCCTCCACGTTGGTAAAATAATTTACCCCCGGAAAGGATACAAAACCATGCTTATCAGAAAGAAAGTGCTGATCGAGCAAATGTTCTTTTCGACCGATATGCTTTCTGTTTGATAAATGGACCTTCGCCCCTGCCAACGGTTTTCCTGTATTTCGATCTACCACCTGATACCGGAAATTCTCTTCGACATGATTTTCTATCAGCCCAAGATTTGTCACCTGAATAAAATTGTAGCCAAAAACTCCTTTAGTTAGAAAATCACCATCTGTTGAGCCTGCCACAAAAAGGTAGTTTCCATTTGTTAAGCCAGGTACAACAACTTCCGTACGATGCGTTTGATAGTCCATTGGGTTGTTCAAAGTGACGGTCCATTTTTTGACTACCTTCAATGTGCGCATCATAGCATTTTTTGCCGAATCACTTTGCGCGGCATCCCATTTCTCCTCCTCATCTTTACTTACCTGGTATATCCTTAAATTTAGGCTATCCATATTCCTGTAGCTCACGAGCAATCGTGACGGTAAATTGACAGGAATGTATCTTTCAGCCGTAAGTTCCAAAGCCTTGCTTACTATCTTTTCACGAAGTATAGCACAATGCCACGCCCCGCGACTTTGAGGAAATTTTGCGATGGCTGCGTCACAGATCTCGAGGGCTTTTACCAGCGCCAGGACATGCTGTTCATTGGTTTTTGGCTTGTATCTTTGCGCTAATTCGTCGTAAAAAGAGGCAATTTTAAAGTCTATATCGGTAGATACCGTATCCTTGGCATGCGCTGACTGGAGGTTTTCTAAAGCGATAAGATATTCATTTTCCACCGCGGGAAAGGTAGCATTTGCCTTAACAAAATCCAGCAGCTCTAACGCTACCATTACTTTTGCCGTTGGATCCGTATCGTTTTCATGAAACCTAAGGAGGTCCTGATAAATGACCAATGCCTTGAACTGAAGCGAGGTTGAGTCTTGTGCAGACAAATTTATTGCCAACAAATCCTGTAGGTAGCGCGGATCATCGATGAGAAACTGATAGGTAGGTTTGCTTATACTGGACTCATCGGTTTTATAAAATGCCAGCGCCTGATGCGCAAGAAAATCGTAAAGTGTGGGCCGCAGTTGCCTGGAACCTTCTTTGAGAACCAGTAGCTCATTATATTTATGTAAGTCAATCTTCTGTAGAAGCTGCTGATGGTGTAGTGATCGATCAAAATGGTGGTGTATCTCTGCGAATATTGTTTTCAGGCCCCAGGCTCTAAAGTCGGCGCCAACTATTTCCTTTGTTCGGGTACGATTATAAAACTGCCATCTGTTCTGCTGAAAATATTGCCAGTATACGTTAGCTACCACACTTTCAAGGATATGATCGACAGGAAACTGGCTTTGCCCGATTTCCTTCTGCAGCAGTTGTACTACTTTCAGCTGGGCATCCTCTTCCAGCACTAGTATAAATTTTGATTTATAAATCAATGCCTTTACATACTGGACATGGTCGTTAGCCAGTTTTGCACGATGGTAAATAGAGTCTACGACCCCGCTGGCAGATTTTGGAAGATCCTGCAACTCATATTGGTATACCCGTCGCCACTGTGCTTCAAGGGTGTTGTTTTGACCCAAAAGCACCGTAGAAAAAACAAGTAGTAGCAGTAGATTTATTCCAGTGGCTTTAAACATATCATCTTATTTAATTTTTGAATCATGGGATCGGTGAATCAGGCAGTAATTTAATATTAAAATCTACAGATATGATGCAGTGTCAGGCCGATTTCCATAACGATCCCGAAACTATTTTAACCGCCTCATAAATCATCGTCCTTCCCGCTTGTGAAAACCAAGGCCATAAAAAGGCCCAAAGAAACCGATGAAACATCTTGTAAAGTAGCATCTGCTGCTTCAAAGTATAAAACATCTGACAAAAACGATCTGGGCATGGAGCGTAGCTTGGCTTTATCGCTGGCTTGTGCGGCTATGCTCTATCCTTATGTGTGCGCGCAGTATGGGCATCTGGTACAGAAGGTATCAAATTATTCTAGAAGGTGCAAGTTCCTTACAGGCACGTTGGTGAAGCCTGTTAGTAAGCCGCAAGCTGGTTTACCGTGAGAGGGCTGAGCGTAAAGAAAACTTCCAGTGGAAGTTTTTAGCGAGGTGCCAGCTGTAGGGTTTTATGGGATACTCACAACGTAGGGGTATGCCCCACGTGAGCCATAGCTCCACTTTATGGATTACTAATCTAAACGATTTTTTTTATTGTGGACTGACTTTCTATCTCAATCTGCAGTTAAGTCCGAATCTTAAGTATCGTGCTTTAGCTTCCCTGTCTCCGCCATCTAAACCACTTTGATAATTTGTCAGTCCATAGGAATATCCAATTGATAGTCCAAAATTTTTATAATAGTTAACAAACTCAATTCTTGGTCTAAAGTCGATGTTAGGTAATTCTCTTTCGTTGGTTTA
>LXQK01000151.1 GCA_001683905.1 Marivirga sp. ANT-B6 | reverse complement strand
TATTTAATTATTTTTTATAAATATTTTAAAAGAGCGACTTTATCACTTTATTTCCTTACACCCCTGCCATTGGTTCTCAAACTGAGAAAAAAGTGTTCATTTTTTAAGAAGCAGTTTGGGTTCTATACATCCCGATAGGACAAAATCCCTGCTATACTTATTTTTTATAAATCCAACTGACAACCATATCTCGTAACTCAATGGAAATGGATGTATTTAGATTTTACTTATAAATTTTTGAGTATCGGGTACCGAAGCCCGACCTAAACAGCACCATATATAATTCATATTTAAACAAAATTTTTATGTCAGAGAAAATTAAAAAAACAGAAGAGACTACTATTCCTGAATTAAGATTTCATGGTTCCAGGAAGTCATTTTTAGTATTTAGTGGTGCTTCCCTTGCTGTTACAGGATTGTTTTTAGCAGGTTGTAATAATGATGATGACCCGATGATGCCGGGTGTTAATCTTGCAGACCCGACTTCCTTGATGGCAAGCAATGTAACCGCGGGACAAATTGTTCTATCGTGGACCGACAATTCGCAAGGTGAGGCCGGCTTTAAGGTTGAACGATCTACAACGGCCGCTTCCGGATTTCAGGAAATAGGCCAGGTTGGTGCCGACATCACCACCTATACTGATACAAGCGTGGATGTTAATACGGAATACTTTTATAGAGTTCGGGCTTTTACCAGTACAATGACTTCTGGTTATACAGCAGTGGTTAGTAGCGAAAGCGGTACTGTGGCAGTAAATCTGGGTTCGGGTGACGTGGGTATTCTGAACTATGCCTATGCATTGGAGCAACTGGAGGCCGCATTTTATACCGCGGTAATTGGTGGTGGGTATTATGCTTCTGCCAGCCCAGCCGAAAAGGAAATTATACTTGACCTTCAAAAACACGAGGTAATTCACCGGGAATTTTTCAAGGCGGCGATAACAGCAGCAGCACCGGCTGACATTATCCCAAGCCTGGAGGTAGACTTCTCTGCGATCAATTTCAATGAAAGAGCAAGCGTATTAGCTACAGCACAGACGTTTGAAGATTTAGGGGTTTCTGCATATAATGGTGCAGGGCAATTTATTGTAAATCCGGACTATCTTGTTTTAGCTGGTAAAATCGTTTCTGTTGAAGCAAGGCATGCCTCTGCAATACGAGATTTGCTCAATCCGAACAGTGCTGACTTCGCAGGTGATGATATCATCAACACAAGTGGTCTGGAGATTACTAGGTCAATTCCAGATGTCCTTGCTGCGGCAGGTGCTTTCATAACTACACCATTAGATGCAAGTGGTCTTCCAACAGGAGGTTTTCAAATTGCAGTATAACTCAACTCCTAACTTACTTAAAACAATATTAAAATGAATATTATTAAATTATTAGATCAATTCAGTAAGGATGATATGTCCAACGACGATATAGAAATCTTTTCATCGCGTCGTGAAGCATTCAAAAAAATGGGAAGCTTTACTAAAAAAATGTCTCTGGCCGCTCTGCCTGCTGCTGTTTTTTCTGCCATGCCCAAAATCGCTTTTGCACAAAGCACCGCTACGCCAGTCAATATATTAAATTTTGCGCTGACGTTGGAATATCTCGAATACAATTATTATGAAATGGGAGTTAATTCCTCGGTAATACCAGCAGAGACGCGGGCAGTATTTGAACAGATAAGAAAGCATGAATTGGCGCATGTGGATTTTTTAATTTCTGTAATCGAAAGTTTACAGGGTGAACCTGTACAGTTAACCGCTGCAAACTTTGATTTTACGGCCAATGGTGCTTTTGACCCTTTTAATGATTACCAAACCTTCCTTACCTTATCACAGGCTTTTGAAGATACGGGCGTAAGAGCTTATAAAGGTCAGGCTACAAATGTTCGGGCATTAGGCGACAACGAAACAGTCAATACGATACTCACTGCTGCATTAAGTATCCATGGCGTAGAAGCGAGACATGCGTCGTTGGTAAGAAGATTAAGAATGCAAAAAGGTTGGATTACCGGGGTAGATACCAGTGTACCTGCCGCGGCACAGGCTGTATATGGGCCAGGGATGCCTGCTGCTCAGTTTCCTGCAGAAGATAATGTTGTACAGGGTGGCGTAAACTTAAAAGATGCTTTTATGGGCAACACAAGTCTTGATGAGGCTGCTATTACAGAAGCTTTTGACGAACCCCTGGATGCAGATACTGCAACGGGTAAAGGAACAATTTACGATATTGCAAGTTTGTTTATTGTATCCTAACAATTAGATGATTTCATTGCCGGATGTTTTGTCTGGCAATATTTTTTAACAATGTAAACATTAAAATTATGGACTTTATTTTTGGATTTATAGGCGGCCTCGGAGGCTGGGAGGTAATGTTGATCGTACTGGTTATTGTAATGTTTTTTGGTGCTAAAAAAATACCCGAAATGGCAAGAGGCCTCGGGAAAGGTATCAAAGAATTTAAAAATGCTACGAATGAAATAACCAAAGAAGTGGATTTCACTTCTAAGTCAGAATAGCTATTGAATAGAGAATGAGTGCGCTTATTGCCGCTTCCATCGAGGAGGAGGTAGTAAGCGCACGCATTCGTATTAGTTTCCACTTAAACCTTCCTCTTATCATTATCATGCTTTGTTGCTTGTAAGTGGGCCGATTTTCCTAACTTTACGCATTATTTAAGTTATGGAACAAACTCCTATCGCCCTATATCAGGACCAAGTGTTGAAGTTTCAACAAGAACACCAATCCTGGACAGCATCTTTCAATAAGTGGTCGGCAATCAGAACCATATTTTTTATACTGTCGCTCATCGCCTTGGTTTACTTTGCCAATGAAAGAAACTATGAGGTAGTTGTAGCCATTGTGTTTTTATTTCCTCTTCTTTTTGGCATCTTGCTTAGGTACCATAACAAGATTCGGTATCAGCGAGATCATGCACTTTTTTTGGGTCAAATTAATAAAGACGAAATCTCCAGAGTAGAAGGACGCCTGAAAGGATTTTATCCTGGCAATGAATATAAGGACACCAAACATCCCTATACCTCGGATCTTGATATATTTGGTGATAACTCGCTTTTTCAATTGCTGAACCGAACCAATACAGGGCCTGCACGTGATTTATTAGCCCAGTGGCTTCGTCTCCCCTCGGAACCCAACATTATCCAGGAAAGGCAGAAGGCTGTAAAGGACCTGAGCGTAAAGATGGCGTGGCGACAGGATTTTGAAGCAAGTGGGCGGCATTTTGCCGAAGATCAAAATCACTTGTCAACGTTAATGCAATGGATCCGTGAGCCGTTGCTTTTAAAAAAAAAGACGCTATATCTCACTAGTCTAATTGTCATGCCTGCTTTAGCTGTGGCATCCATCCTTTTTTGGGCATTGGCCGACGTGAGCTTCTATTTACCCTTGTTTTTTCTGGTCGTAAACTTGTTGATTTTGAAAACTACCTTTTCAGCGGCAGCTGAAATAACGGAAAAGACAAGTAAAAGCCTCAAAGGTTTGAAGGCGTACGAAGCAATGATCCGAAAAATCGAAGAAGAGTCATTCGGTGCTGATCGGCTAAAAACGCTTCAAAGTAATTTTAGAAG
>LXQK01000150.1:3228-10270 GCA_001683905.1 Marivirga sp. ANT-B6 | reverse complement strand
ATTGAAAAATATTCGATATTAATTATTTTATTATTTACGATAATTTACGGATGTAAAGTAAATAGAAAAATCGAAGAAAAAACCCTTGAAACTGAGAGAGAGGCTTGGATGCTTTGGGCTGCTAACTGGAGTCCGAATGACGAACAAATTTCTGTCGGAGGTACCCAAGATACTTTAAGGCTATTTTCTGCAAATGAATTTCAACTTTTAAAAAACTACCCATATAGAGGAACGATAACAAAAACCAAATGGCATCCCACCAAAAATAAGTTGGCAATTTCAGTTCAAGATGGCGTTTCAAAATCTATAATTCTAAATCTTGATAATGACGAAATGATAGCGCTTGACAGTATAACTTTTGACGGAGCAAGAGCTATTGGCTGGAATCATTCCGGTGATTTGTTAGCAGTAGGTGACTATGACGGATATCTTACAATATTTGAAGAAAAAGGGAATTTTATTAAACGAGTAAGCACTAATCAAAAATCAATAATCGGTTTAGACTGGCATCCTAATGAAAATCTTATAGTAGCGGTAGGTGAAAAAATCACATTATATCATTATGATATAGACAGTCTAATAAACATTGAAGACAGAAGTGAAGACGTATTGATGCTCTGTGCGGCTTGGAATCCAAATGGAAAGTTCTTTGTGACGGGTGACTATGGCGACTTTGAATATCACTATCCACCATTATTGCAGTATTGGACTTATGATGGTCAAAGAATCAAATCTATCGAACAGAGTAAAGCAGAATTTAGGAATATAAAGTGGTCAGGTGATGGGGACTTATTAGCAACTGCTAGCGAAAAGATTAGACTCTGGAATAAAAATGGCGATTTAGTAAAAGAATCCGATTCGGAAAATCTACTTTGGGGAATCGATTGGAATAAATCAGATACTAAAATAGTAACAACAGACATAAAAGGAAAAATTATAATTTGGGATAAAGAACTAAATCAAATTAAGAAGTTAGAGTACTGAAAGAAGACGATTTACAACAGCACCTACAAAAAATTTGCGGCTCAGTGGTTAAATGAAGTTTTGAGCTTCGTATCAAGTTTTGCGGTGGCAGACAGTTTTCGTCTCCGAAATCGCCAACTTTCTGTAGGGCGAGACGACCATATAGAATTTTAGATCCACTGATATTATGCAACGCAGGATTTGATCTTTATAGAAAGTGTAGAAGTATGCGCCATAAAAGATCCTATGCCAGCGGATGGCCCTTGTGTTTTTACAGGGAAGACAGCTATTTATTATGGCACAGATGCTTATTTCGATGATGAAAAGGGCCATGTGCTTCACCCTAATCAACCTTTGGCAGTTTGCGATAAAAAGGCAGGTGCTTTATCGGCACTCGGGAGAAAGGATATCTTTATTTCGGGAAGTACCTTGTTCTATGATGGGGGAGGTTGTTGTTGAGTTAGCGTCGAAAGGAAACTCTATTCTTAAACTTTATACTTTTTAATCGCTTAATAGATAGGAAAATATTTTTTAATTTAATAATTGAACTCATAGAACGACTTAAAAACCAAGTTTCCATAGTCACCGGATTCGATTCTGATATAGGACAAGCATCAGCGATCGCTTTTGCCAGGGAAGGATCGGATGTAGTGGTCAATTATCTTGAAGATCGGAAAGTCGCTGAGAAAACCCTCCAAGGCATAGAAGATGCCGGAAGAAGGGGAATAGTTGTACAGGCTGATGGGGGGGATAAAAACCAGGTGGAGGTTGTTGTTAATCAAGCTTTAGAAGTATTTGGGAAAGTAGATATTCTGATGAAAAGTCCAGGAATGAAGCGGGCAGCAGCAGCCGGGGAGATAGCTAAAGTAGCGCTTTTTTTGGCCTCGGAAGACGCCAATGATGTCACCGGTTCAACGTATGTGATGGATGGCGGGTTGATGCAATATATGGGGCAGGGGGCATAACTCAAGATGGCAAAACTTCAACAGGAGATAAAAGATATCGCGCTAATTGGCAATAGGAGGACTTGTGCCCTGGTAAGTAAAGACGGAAATATATGCTGGTATTCCCCCCGGCGATTTGATAAACCGGCGATACTTGCATCGTTGCTAGATTTAGAAAATGGAGGTTATTTCAAATTCGGGGACGAAAAGGTCGCCTTTAAGGATAGATCTTACGAAGGCGATAGCGCCATTCTAACTTCTACCTATCAGGGACCTGGAGGTTTGATTACGTTAACAGATTGGATGCCTATGGATAGCCAAATCAGTGGTATCTGCCGACTTATTTCAAGGGCACCCTTTGAAATAGAAATGCAAATTCAGTTAAAGGATAATTATGGATTGCAATTTTTTGACATTCAGGCGTCCGAGAAACAGGCTACTTACCACGGTGATCAGAAAATATTCCTGACGTGTTCTCACAAAATTGTCATCGATGGTGACCATATCACGTGGCGTATCCCTGCAGACGAGGTAGGTTGGGCTGTGATAGCTGACGATCAAATCGGCAACATAGACTATACGCTACTCATGTCCTCCCTTGAGTCTACAAGAAAGGAATGGAGAAAAGTTCAGGATAGAATTACGTACAATGGACCGTACGAAGAAATTGTCAGGAGTTCATTAAGAGCAATCCGCCTTTTGACTTACAGTGAGAATGGGGGGATTATCGCTGCTGCCACCACCTCTTTACCAGAAATTTTGGGTGGCGACAGAAACTATGATTACAGGTATGTTTGGCTTCGGGATTCCGCCATGATTGTAAGTGCTTTAACCAGGGCTGGAAGTGATGGTGTAGAAGAGCGCAAATTCCTGACTTTTCTCTGTGATGCCAAACAAATCAATAACCAAAAAAACTTGGTGCCTTTTTATGCTTTAGATAAGACTATTGCCAAAAAAGAAACCCACCTCAACCTGTCAGGATATCGTAACAGTCAACCCGTCAGGATAGGAAACAATGCCAAAGATCAACTACAGCTGGATGCAAATGCTAATGTGCTACTTGCTGCAAAACTTATCTATAATCGGTTTGAAGAACAGGACCACTGGGAAACAGTACGGGACATTGCTGAATTCCTGGTAGAGAACTGGGAAAAGCCAGATCATGGCATTTGGGAAGAAGATATCAAGCAGCAATTCACATCCAGTAAAGTGATAAGCGCTATAGGGTTACAATATATCGCGGATCACGCTGACACGGAAGAGCAGGCGAAGAGATGGCTTAAAGCTTCAAAGGATATAAAAAATTTTGTTCAGCAAAATTGCCTCACGAAAGAAGGCGCATATGCTGTCTATCCAGGTTCCGAACATGTCGATATCACTGCAGCGCTTTTTCCTGTTTGGGGTTTCACAGATGTCGATTCAAAAGAAATGCTGCAAACAGTAGCTTTGTTGGATAGAGATTACAAAGATGGCGATTTATACCGAAGGCGACTGGAACTCACCGACTCTTCCGAGGAGGGGGTTTTCCTTGCAGCATCTTTGTGGATGGCACAATATTTTATCTTGAAGGGGGATTTGAAAAGATGTGAAAGGATATTTGAGGCGGTAAATCGTTTCAGTACTGACCTTGGCTTTCTGCCTGAAGAAGGAGATATGAAGACTAGTGAGCTTTTGGGTAACATCCCTCAAACCTTTGTTCACGCTTCTTTTGTTGGGGCTATTATCGATTATAAGGAGGCTATTGAAAAAGTACGTGAATAAAGAGGCTGATTTCCTCGTCTGGACTCGATGCAACCTTTAAACCACGAGCTCATGGAAGTTTCAGCTTCGAAAGCCTTTTATATTAGTAGTAATGGCTCTTCAAAACTGAATGAATTTTTAAGTTTAATGCGATAAGCTATTTCTTTCATCGACCATGCTTTTTTTTAAAATATTTGTCCTTCTTTTATGCTATGAAAACGACCCGTGTACAATTTGCCAACGCCAGCGGACAAACTTTATCAGCCAACCTGGAAATGCCTTTGGAAGGCAATCCGCAGGCATACCTCATTTTTGCCCATTGCTTTACTTGCAATAAAAACTTAAATGCTGTGAGAAATATCTCAAGGTCTCTAAGCTTAAATGGTATCGCAGTGTTACGTTTTGATTTTACAGGTTTGGGGCAAAGCGAAGGTGAATTTGAAGAAACCAGCCTTTCTCATAATGTAGGGGATCTCGAAAGTGCGGCGGCTTTTCTGGCAAAAAATTTTCAAGCACCTACGATACTTTTGGGACATTCCTTTGGGGGTACAGCTGTCTTATTGGCAGCGGCGAAGCTTCCCGCTATAAAAGCAGTAGTGACCATCAATGCTCCTTTTGATCCGGGACATGTGAAGCATCTTTTTAGATCAAAAATTGAGGAAATAAATAAAAACGGCAAGGCTGAAGTCAATATTGGCGGGCGTTCTTTTTTCTTAAAAGAAGATTTTGTCAGGGAGCTGGATTCCACAGATTTAAAAGATACCGTTAGGAAGTTTAAGAAGTCATTGCTTATCATGCATTCGCCACAGGATAATACGGTGGGTATCGATGAGGCTGCTGATCTTTACCGCGCTGCTATGCATCCGAAGAGTTTTATTTCCCTCGACGGAATGGACCACCTCATATCTAAAGAAGAAGACACGATCTATATTGGTAACGTAGTTTCGGCGTGGGTGAAAAAATACATCCCTATACCTAAAGATGAACCTATTGAATCTGAAAGGGGCGTCATGGTTAGAACTGGAAATAAATCTTATACTACAGAAATAAAAACAGGTAAACATTTCATGGTAGCAGATGAGCCCGAAAGTTTTGGCGGAAAAAACCTCGGCCCTACGCCTTACGATTTCTTACTTTCCAGCCTGGGGGCATGTACTGGCATGACACTTCAGATGTATGCCAAAAGAAAAAACTGGCCCCTGGAAAATGCCATTGTGTATCTGGAGCATGGAAAGATTCATGCAGAGGATAGTAAAGAAAAAGAAGGAAGGAAAAATATGATCGATCACATAACCGTCAAAATTGAGCTGGAAGGAAATCTCACCACCGAACAGAGAGATAAGATGCTGGAAATAGCGCACAAGTGCCCCGTTCACAAAACTTTACATTCTGAAATGGTCATTGATACAAAAGTGATATAAACGTGTCGATATTTCTCAGGATGCATCGTCCGAAGTTTAAGAATGAAAGTGTAATGAATTTTGACATTTGGTTTCGCAGCGTTCGTTGGCTTATTAGAAAAATCTGCTTAAATTTCTTGTTATTATGGAGTCTTTCGACGTTGCTGATATATATTTTGACTAAATAACGATGTTTTATATTTTCGAAAATTTCCTGCTGAAGTTTATATTACGATGAAGATGCTTAGAAATTCACTACTGGTTTTTATACAAGCCGTTTGTCTTACCGCAAGTGCGCAGTCTTTTTTTCAGAATGAGTATCTCGCTGTCTGGGATCGTGCCTCGGCCTATACACTTGAAGTGGCCGAAGCCATGCCTGAAGAATATTACAATTTTAAGCCTGGAGGCGAGGGTATGTCTTTCCAAGAGCAGATGGTTCATATCACGCAAAACATTGCTTTTTTAGCGCAAAAAATCAATGGTGAAATACCCGTATGGGGGGGTGTAAATCAGGGAAAGCTATTGGATAAAGAGGAGGTAATAGAGAACCTGAAAACATCGCTGGCCTACGTGACTCAATTAATCAAAGATTCAGAAGCAATTACCCTTCATGAAAGAATAACATTTGGCGGCGACGATGTCACTAAGGAGCATATTTTTTACCTGATGCGGGACCACATGGCACATCACCGGGGCCAGGCTATTCTTCATCTACGGATGAACAATATCGATGCACCTGCATATCGAGGTTGGTAATACGTCAATTGGAAATGGGGTAAACTAAGACAATATAAAACTTTAGCTAACATATTCTTTCTAAGCATCTAATAGGTCTCCAATTTTTTTATCCTTAATCCAATTAATTTCCTAATGCTGATATTTAGCTCATTATTCTCAAGTATCATTTTCCTCATGAAAGCGTCGATAAGGAATTTTTAGTAGAAAGCGACACCCATACTACCGGCCACTGGAAAGGCGAGGCGTCGTATTAACATATTAATGTTGATGGAAAGACAAATAAAGATGCTGCCTCGTACTATCCGGAAGTTTCAGACCTTGTAAAACCTATCAAAGGCTTTGTAGCATTCTGGCGAGGGATAGTGGTAATAAAATAGCAAGGATACTTTCAGCTTCACCGACAGTAGGCTTTATCCATGGATAATCGCGTTGGAAATGCCAGTAAGCGTCGGGGCAATGATATCGGGCTGATCGGCATGTGGATACAGTTGCTGCCCAGGCCTGTCAATGAAGGCAGTGCTCATACCTGCCCATTTGGCACCTGCTACGTCCCATCCATGTGCTGCCACAAGCATACCTTCGTCAAGTCTAACGCCCATCTTACGCGCCGCCCATTGGTAGGTCTGCTTATGCGGCTTGTACACCCCAACATCTTCTATACTCAGGAGCTGATCGAAATATTTCTTGAGCCCTGAATTCTTCATCTGATCCTCTACCGCTGCATTTGAAGAATTTGTAAGGGTAGCTAGCGTGTATCCTGCATCCTTGAGCTTTTGTAGCGCCTCCGGAACTTCTGCATGTGCCGGTAATGAGCGGATCCCTACAAGAACATCTTTAATTCTTGCTTCGGTGATGGAAATGTCATGATTACGTGCAACCATTTGTAACGTAGCAATGCCAATTTCGCCAAAATCCCGGTACTGATCTCCTACCGTGCTCACCAGAGAATAATGAAGCATGGTGGTAAACCAAAGTGCTACCAAATCCTTTTTGTTATTCAGTAGCTTAGCAACATTTTCTTTAAGGGGCGCCAGGTCAAGGAGCGTTTCGTTAACATCAAAGAAAATAACCTTAGGTCGTTGTTTCTGAGGGTTGGTCATTTTTTCATCCCGGTTTTCAGTAGTAAAATTAGAAACCAACAGTCCTCCGGCTCCTAATAAGCACTGGTTAAAAAATTTTCTTCTGCTTTCATTTTCCATAGATAATTGTTTGGCGTAGATGGTTTGCAGCTTAGTATTGCGCTTGGGTTTTGGAGTA
>LXQK01000150.1:0-3107 GCA_001683905.1 Marivirga sp. ANT-B6 | reverse complement strand
GAAAAATAATATAATGTTTAGTCCAGCGGCTTATTTATTCTATAAATTACTGTCAATCAGGTACATGAAGGTTTATGGAGCGGCAGAATGATAAAAAAAGAGAATGGTGCGCTACAAGATCGGGCCAAGGGTGATGCGGTAAACTCTGCGTGAAAGATAAACTATACGAATTCGCGTATTTAAATACATCTTGAATTCACGTATTTTATTATTTCGTATATTTAATTACTTTTTAGAAGATAAAAACTAAGGAAATCAAGTGTATGATGCCATGAAACTAATGACGACTAAATACCGGCAACAGGTGAAGGATTCTATGGCTACTTCTCTGGTAGTAGGCACAATACTTATTTTTGTGAACCATATAGAAGCCATAGCTTCTCTGTTGTTTACGACCGCCGATTTGTTGTACTGGCTATTAAATTACATCATACCTTTTCTTGTTTCTTTATATTCCCGTATTTCAGCTTTAAAAAAGCTGGAAAGACGAGTGAAGGCTATTGATGCATGATCGTAAGGCTCAACTTCTGGGCTTGATTGGTGACAACTTCTTTCTTTAAAATGCCGTTCTCAAGGCTCAATCCGTCCCCATAAATGCAGATACCTTCCGAGGTAAATAAACCATATCTATGTCCTCCATCTTCTTTCGAAGTGATGTCCTCAATTATACTTTCAACCAGAAGGTCGACCAATAGGGTCGCTTTATAGCTGTTATTTTCATTGAAGATTGCGATGCCAAATTCCATCACCATCACTTTTTCAGGCAATGCTTTGATGTTTCCCACATATACCTCTCCCTGTTCTAATCTGGACGTATTTTTGAATACACCTTCATGCTGGTAATTTAAATCACTAGTTAAATTTCTGACCAATTCGGCACCATCAAAGGAAAGACGATAAAGCAGTTTTCCTTTTTCATCTGTAAAAGATATAGCGTGAAAAAGCTCTTTGTTGAATAGGAAATTTTGAAAGATCGTATCTATTCTTTCTATCCAATCTTCATAGCTGGAATTGGATTTTAGGTCAAAATTGTCATTTTCTAGAGCCCTTATGATGCCTTGTACTGGCGGCACATTAGATAAAAACTTCAGGTCTCTTTTGCTGCTATCGATACTATGTTCTATTTGAAGTGCTATTTCATTCATTTGTTGGTTAATGTGCCCTTGTTCTATCTTTTCAAGGGCCTCTTTCAGGCGCCTGTCGAGTTCTATTTCTTTCCGTCGTAGTTCTTCCTGAGTCGCTGACAGCTCTTCCAAATTCTGTCTCATTTCCTCTTCCTGAGACCGCATTTGCTCTGTCATCTCCTGCGATTCTTCCAAAAGTTTTTTCGTTTGTTCATTGACTTTAACCATAGAAATGGTTGAAGCAAAATTCTCGGTGAGTTTTTCAATAAATTCGATATGGTAGGGTGGTATAGTAGAAAATGATGCAAGCTCTAAAACGCCTACAACTTCTTCATTTACTTTCAACGGCACTATCAGTATGTAATTCGGATTGGCATCTCCTAAACCAGAGGTGATGGTGATATAGTTTTGGGGAACTTCTGAAAGGAGTACTTTTTCTTTTTCTAGCCATACCTGGCCTACCAATCCCTGTCCTTTGGCCACTGATTTTCTTAGAAATTTCTTTTGGTTATAAGCATAACAAGCAACCATTTCGAGATGTTCATCAGCATCTTCATGCTGTTGAACAAGAAATAAAGCCCCTTGACTGATGTTGATATATTTAATAAGATAATACAAAACATTATAACAAAAGGAATTGATATCTTTATCGTTTACCCTTAGCAAGTCACTAAACTTGGCTAAACCCTCAGAAATCCATATTCGTTCCTTTTCCTGTCTGGATATCTCAATCAGATGTTCTCGCATGTCTAGCAAAGAAGCGCCCAATTCATCAGTGGCTTCACCTGAATATGCTTCGTTCAGATTTCCTTTCTCTATCTTCCGAATGAAGTCTGTTGCGGCACTTATATTTTCCCGCAGCTTTATGTGCTTTTCGATAATTACATCTACATTATCGCTCCCTTCAAATCTCTGGGAAATGAGATAAGTGTTTAACTTATTAAAAGGGTTAATAACTTTCTTTCTCAGCATAGCATAGAGTAAAACAGTAGCACCAAACAAAGTACCCAGCAAATATCCCGAGGGAAAGTAGCTGTCTTTTAAGATAATACCAGCAATAAGGCCGACACCGAGAAATATAAGTATCAAGTGTGCAAGCAGGTTCAAATTATTTAAAGCTTTTTTCATACAAAATCTTAATCAATAGAGGAGAGTAAAGGGCGAATTACATCATTAAAATTATTATAAAAAGACGTATATAATACTAAAAACAGCATCGAAAACGTACACCAGGAGGATTTTACGAAAGATGGGAGTGCTTCGATCTAGGATCTTGAAAAGGAGGTTAAATTTTGCGCACGATGTGTTTTACAACGGGTCTGGCCGTCATACCATTTCACAATGCGTCGGCGTTCAGTTCCATTGTAAATTAAATATTACCTGAATCTGCCGACCCTAGAAAACTTAAAAGCAAAAAATAGGATGAGGTGACTGTTTAAAAATCAGCAGATAAGCAAATTTTTTGCTACAATCCCAGAAGAAATGAAAAGCAAATAGACTTTTTAAAATTATTTTAAGTAATCAAGGGCATTGGATGTAGCTATAGTTTCAGTATAAATTTCAACTAAGAATAGCTATAAATACAACCATGCCTGATTTGCTACGTGATATGATGCTATTAGACAACTAAAAGTTTCACCTTTACAGCATTGATGCCTTTCTGGCCCATTTCTGTCTCAAAGGTCACTTTGTCATTTTCTTTTACTGGCTCTTCCAAACCATTGATATGCACAAAAATACTTTCCTGGGTTTCAGTATCCTTGATAAAACCGTATCCTTTCGAATCATTAAAAAAAGAAATCACACCTTTTCTAATGTTGTCACCTGGTTGGGCAGGCTCTTGCCTTGAAACTCCGATTTGGATGTCTTCAGTCTTAAATATTTTCTTTTTACCTGGGGTAGGGGGAGTAGAGGTAATATTCCCAAATTCATCAACATAAGCGTACATTTCGTCGACGCTTTTTCCTTTATCAGAATTTTTCT
>LXQK01000015.1 GCA_001683905.1 Marivirga sp. ANT-B6 | reverse complement strand
TTAAGATCTTTTGTTTCTTCATCTTATTATTGATATATTAACATCGAATAGTCGAATTATTCAAACGACAGCCTCCACTACTTAATAAAACCGATATGAAAAAGTTCTTTAAAATTGCTGGAATTATAGTCTTTATTATTGTCGTTGCTTTTGTGGGCATATATGCATTTGTTAGCACATCTTTTCCGAGAGTAGACCCTGCACCTACTCTTACAATCAATCATAACGACTTGTTATTAAAACGAGGTGCTTACCTTGCCAATCACGTCACAGTTTGTACCGACTGCCATAGTACCAGAGATTGGAATAAGTTCGCCGGTCCAATTATTCCAGGAACAGAAGGTAAAGGTGGAGAAATATTCAACGAAAAAATGGGCCTTCCGGGTAATTTTTATGCTAAGAACATTACGCCACATGCCCTTTCCGATTGGACAGATGGAGAGATCTATCGCCTAATCACTACAGGTGTTACAAAAGATAATGAGCCCATATTTCCTCTCATGCCTTATCAAAGTTATGCTTTTATGGATACAGAAGATGTCAAAGCAGTTATCGCATATATTCGCACATTGCCTGCATTTGAAAATGAAGTTCCGCCATCGGAAGCACAATTCCCTTTGAATCTGATATTAAGAACATTGCCTAAGAATGCGGCGCCAGTTACTTTACCTAAAAATATGACCCAGATTGAAAAAGGCAAATATTTACTCACCATCGCCGGCTGTGTCAAATGCCACACACAAGAAGATCAAGGTGTGCCTGTTGAGGGCATGTTTCTGGCTGGCGGCTTTCCGTTTGGTATGCCTAAGGGAGGTGTGGCAAGGTCAGCTAATATCACCCCTGACCCTGAGACAGGTATCGGAAAATGGAGCTCTGAAGCCTTCGTCAGACGGTTTAAAGCCTATGTAGATCCGACCTATGTAAATCCTGAAGTTGCCGAGAACTCCTTCAATACACCAATGCCATGGCTTAGGTATGCACACATGGAAGTTGAAGACCTGGAGGCCATATATGCCTACCTGCAAACCGTGGCACCTGTAAGCAATAAGGTTGTCAGATTCACCTCCGATGCAAAACAAGATCAAATTGCAAAGAATTAGTCTCAACTAATGCTTGAATAAAAGAGCATAAGACTAGTGCGACCGAGAAAAAGTCGTTAGGAAACTTTTTCTATGACCAGGTTACTATTGGTGTAAATACAAATATCGGCTGCTATCGTCAGGCTTTCGCGTACAATTTCTTCAGCACTTAAATGAGAGGCATGTTTTTTGAGAGCCAGAGCGGCTGATTGCGCATACATGCTACCTGATCCTATCGCTGCTACCTGATTATCTGGCTCCAGTACATCACCGGTCCCGGATATCACCAGGACTTCATCTTTATCTGCTACAATAAGCATCGCTTCAAGCCTACGAAGGTAACGATCCATACGCCAATCTTTGGCGAGCTCTATTGCAGCACGTTTCATATTTCCCCCGTATTTGTTAAGCTTTTCATCGAACTTTTCCAGCAAAGTAAATGCGTCGGCTGTAGACCCTGCGAAACCCGTCACGATTTTTCCTTCCTGCAACTTCCTTATTTTCTTTACATTACTCTTGGCTACCGTATTTCCCATGGTGGCCTGGCCGTCAGCACCGATTGCAACCTCACCGTTATGAATGACTGCAATTACAGTTGTAGATCTAATTTTGAGTTTACCCATTAAAATTTTTGTATTTTTTAGATATGCTTAGGCATACATAAAAGGTTGTGCGGTTAAAAAATGCTAAGGCTGTTTGCTTAAACCAGAATGAAGACAATAAGCATAAGCATTCCGATTATGCTTTCTATGATAAGCCACTTGGCGAATATTTTTTTATTGATTCCTGCCATGAGATGTAGCGGATACTGATATAGTGAGAAAAGTACCAGATATTTTAACGGTACTTTTCTTAAAATGTTCAGGCTCAAATTAAAATGCGAACAGGGTCTTCCAGAAATCCTTTTAGCGTCTGTAAAAAGGCGGATCCTACCGCCCCATCTACTGCACGGTGATCGCAAGATAAAGTTACCTTCATGATATTTCCCGGCACCAATTGACCATCTTTCACAATGGCCATTTCCTTAATACCACCTACAGCCAATATACAGGCATTGGGTGGATTAATAATGGCTGTAAATTCATCAATTCCAAACATGCCGAGGTTGGAGATACTAAAGGTACTTCCCTCCCAGTCTTTTGGCTGCAGTTTTTTGTCTTTTGCTCTTTGGGCTAGGTCTTTAACTTCGGCAGATATATGCGACAAGGATTTACTATCGGCAAAACGAATTACTGGTGTAAGCAAACCTTCTTCTACAGCAACGGCTACGCCAATATGTACATGTTGATTGTAGCGCATCTTATCGCCCATCCATGCCACATTCACTTTTGGATGCTGGCGCAAAGCTACGGCTGCGGCTTTGAGTACCAGGTCATTGAAAGATATCTTCACAGATGCATACTCGTTGATGCTTTTCCTTGCCGCTATGGCATTGTCCATGTTGATTTCCATGGTCAGGTAGAAATGCGGCGCAGAAAATTTACTTTCCGCCAGACGCTTCGCAATGGTTTTGCGCATTTGCGAAACAGCTTTATCTTCATAACGCTCCTCACCTACTACAGCAGGCATAGCGGGAGCTCCCGCAGCCTTTTCAGTCCGCTTTTCGGCAGGCTTTTCCGAAGGTTTGAATTCTTCAACATCACGCTTCACAATTCTTCCATGATCGCCCGATCCTTTGATATCCTGGATATTTAAACCCTTTTCCTCGGCTAGTTTTTTGGCTAGTGGGGAGGCTTTGATTCTACCATCTGCATCGGATGTGGAAGAAGCATCTTGTACTTTCTCTTCATTATCTGTATGGGTATAGCGGGTGGTTTCCTCAGCAGGTTTACCCTCGTCTTTATGTTCTGCTTTTACCTCGGCAGATTTAGAGGCCACCGGTTTTTCCGCCGTGCTATCCTCAGCCTGAAGCAATTTTTTATAGTCAGCTCCCTTTTCACCGATTACAGCAATAATGCCATCTACCGGCACGGCCTCACCGTC
>LXQK01000149.1 GCA_001683905.1 Marivirga sp. ANT-B6 | reverse complement strand
AGACATTTTTTATTCATATCAATAGAGGTTTTTTTATGCTCTTTCTAAGTTTTGTTTAAATGGCAATTACCCACCAACGATATATCGATATGCAGTGTCAAGAATCTGGGAGACTTCATTTTGCAAACAACTTCAATTTCATAGGAGAAATTTGAAAGCTTCCTCTTCCCCCAAAATTGCATAAACAGTAGTTTGGCGCTTCGTACTAATTTTTTGGCATCTGCTTTACCGGATCATGGGGTTTTGCCGCTTCAACAACCGTTACGTTTTCACCGGCTGTTAATAACCATTGTCCATTTTTTTTTACATAAACAAGGGTGGCTAAATCATCCGTATCACCTGCCTTTCCTCCATCAGGTGTAGTAAATTCGCCGTAGTATGATAGCACATGGGCTATTGCTACATCTGGCGTTATAAAGCGGACTGTAGCCTGCTTTTGTTCTAAAGCTATGTCTTTGAACATCGTGTTATGATACGCCTGATGTGCAAATTGTACCTCTTTGCGTCCTTTCCACCGCATACCTACTACATTAACCCAATCCACATCATCGGTCGTGTATTTTTTCATGTCATCATAATTGTGAGTATTCCAACTGTTAAACATTGCCTGTAGTTGGTTTCTGATGGCTTGCTCATCCTTGTTGTCCTGCGCAAATAATAGGTAGGAAAATATTGAAAGACTAAAGGTTAATATGATCTTTTTCATAATAAAAGTTTTTTTGTAAAACTACCTACATGAAAGTGCCTGAGCCTAGTACAAATCCGACAAATTAAAAGAATATTTTATTATTTAGGCTAACAGGAGCCTTTAATAAAGCGGCTTCAATTTCTGAAGGGTTAGCTCCGGTAAATTCTTTAAAATCACGTATGAGGTGCATTTGGTCGTAATAGCCACATTGGTGGGCAATGTTAAGCCAAGAAAGCGTGGGCGAATACTCTTTCAATAGCCAGGCGTTGGCAAAGCGAACCAAGCGGGAAAAGAATTTAGGCGACAAGCCAATCCGATCTTTAAATACTCTTTCGAATTGACGGCTACTTAAACAAGCCGATGTTGCCAGGTAATCAATATTTATTAATCCTCCTTCCCGAATTAAAAGGGGTAAAACAGAATCAATAGGTAATTGCTGTTTTACTTTTTTTATTTTTTTAAGTAGAAAACCCTCTACTATCAATATCATCGCAGCAAAAGAAGCCGCTTCGCTTAATTGCTCATTAACGTCATTTATTTCGATACCTAACAATTCACTTGCTTCAAAGGATTCGGTACACAATAACGCTTGCATTGGAATGCCTAATAAACGATAGAGGCCGCCTGGCTGAAAACCCACTTTAATAACCAGATGATGATAACCCATGGTAATAGTTAACCGCTTAGTTTGAGGTCCGACCACGATAGAAGAACTTTGTCTTTCTTTATTGTTTCCGGACAGATAGTCCACCTCCATTGCATCGAAAGGATAAAAGTAAAGGCAATGTTCCGGTAATGGTGGAAATGGAAAAGAAGGCTTAGGCTGTAAGGGGTCGAAATCGATCTGATTGATCATGATATTGTTTACAATTTCTTTTAATGCGGGTTGGGGTTCGAAGAATTGAAGAAACATAGGGATAAATTATAAGCGCCGCAATTCTTGTAGCATCCAAGAGGCTTGTGCATTTAACTTTATAGTTGAGCAGCCTATAACAATAAAAAATATTAAGTTTAGTGTTTTCATGGTCATATTTATCTTAGAGTTAATTGTACATTATTAATTATGTAAGACTAAGCAGAAACAGCTATTTTCAATCCTCAATTATTTCTTATTTTAAAATCAGGATGCGAGCATTGCCTCAACAACGATAAGTTTTACCCTTTCAATTTTTTCAATGCAGCGTCAATGTCAATCGGAGGCCCAACGAAAGCATTGTTTTTAAATAAATCCTCTAATACTTCAGGTTCAAAATTCTCCTGCAACATCTTTTCGCTCATATAGCCGAGCTTGCTGAAAACTTGATAAAACTTCTCTAAGTTCGGTGGAATAGGTTGATGGATTATTAAAAGTTCCCCTGGATTATTATCATAAGGATTGGCATAAGTGTGTGCTAAACCACGCGGTGCAAACACGGTATCTCCGGCTTTTCCGAGAATAATTTCATTTTCGAGTTGAAATAGAAACTCTCCTGAAACAACATAAAAGACTTCATCATCCTGGTAATGAATATGCAACCCCGGCCCACCTTTTTTGATATTAGATTTTTTGTTTTCCCCAGCAATATAGAGTTGATTGTCTGTGTCACTAGAAGATATGATACAACGACCAAAATGAGCTTCTGAAGTGTTACTTTTTCCAAAAAACCGGCTTTCATCAGCTTTGACCAAGAAAGATTTTTTAGGTTTTATTTAAAAATGAGAAGTTTGTCCAATTTGCGAAAGCCGCAATTGGAGCAGCCAATAATGAAGTCATGAGAAAATTGCGTCGTTCCATATTATTTACATTCTTAACTTTATTGATTATTTTTGCTGGATAGGTACCATGGCTATACATTCCAAATGCTCCCCTACCTTATTCTATTTATTACGTTGTGGCGCATACCTTCGATAAATGAGCCATATGGCTCATTTATGCCCCTTAGATTCCTTCAAATCCAATTAGCAATAGACACTCTTATGCTCCGCTAAGTCTCCTTCTACATAGTGTCTGCCAAACTTACCCGTGAATTGTCGTTCATAGCAGCGTAATAAAAGTCACTTGGCTATATATGTCGAAAAAGCAGGCTTATTCACTGCTTCTTAAGTGTCATCTAAAATGATTAAAGCGTATGTCTTTATCAATCTCATAATTTAGGTTTCACCCACTCAAAGACTAACTTTGGTAATATTATCATCAGGTACCCTGTCAATCAACTTATTAAGTGGATCAATTCCTGCTTCCACAGGTTCTCCATTAACCTTAATGGTAAGCGTTGTTTCTCCCGCTTTGAGTTTATGCTTTTGCAGGTAAAGCGGGTTCATCTTTCTCCTCCCTTTATCATCTTTGCTTTCTGCTGCAAATACGCCAATGTCTATATAATCACCTTCATAAGATGCCGGGCTTTCCATGCCTGCGCTATCGGCGTAGAGCTTTTGCGACTTCACCTTCAATGTCACCAGGTAGGAACCATCTGCTCCCTTTTCAGATTTTGCTTCCTCAATTTTATTTTCATATAAGGTAATTCTGTTCCAGGTATCGTCCAGATAGTACAACAGACTATCAGGCGTGTAGGCTTTCAGGTGCCTGTACAAGTCGGGGCTACCAGCAAAAGGAGGCTCCATTTTCATGGCAAATTCTTTGGCAAAATTGCGCAGGGCACTATCCATTGGTGCTTCCCCTATTAAGTCCCTGAGTCCATACAGGATCAAACTGCCCTTATTGTACCATTGGTACTCCCGGTTGCTATTGATGAACACATTTTCCTTTTTTGCTTCCCGCGAACGTCCTGCCAAATATCGGTCTAACTCTCCTTTTAAACCCCTTTTCATATTATCTTTTCCATAGGTACGCTCGGAAAGCACAAGTGCTGAAAATTGTGCCAGTGACTCTGATATCAGGTTCGAGCCCCTTGTGTAATTAGGGACTACCTGATGGCCCCACCACTGATGCGCAAGTTCATGGGCAGTTACATAGTACACATAATCGAGATCGTCAGGGCTCCTAAAATCTGCCTCCCAGGCAAAATCCTCTGAATAAGGCACTGTATTTGGAAAAGATTGCGCAAAGGATGCATATCGGGGAAATTCCATAATGCGCATTTGACGAAATTGAAAAGGACCGTAAACTTCCGAAAAATAGATCAGCCCATCTTTTAAGGCAGCGGTAAAACGATCGAGATTGAGGTCATGGCCTTTATGGTAAAATATTTCAATGGCTACTTCATCTCCATTGTTTAGGGCTACCTTGTCCTTATACACCTCATAATCAGCTGACACAATACTGAAGAATAGCTGAATAGGGGTGTCCTGTATATAATGAAAATAGCGTCGGTCACCGTCAGTCCATTCTTTTTGCAGGTAGCCAGGTGCTATAGCTATTTGCTTTATTTCAGTACTAAGAACCGCTTCAAATTGAATAAAATCTGCATCGCTTTGAAACAGCAGTGTACGTTTCCCATGTGGATCATCATGAGCAGGAAGCTCGTCATCCTTAAGAGCCAGACCATATTTTCTTCGTTTTTCATCACTGGAAAGTTCATCGTCAGATGAATAGCCAATATTGGGCAAACATTGACCTATAAAAGTGCCATTATATAAAAGTTCTCTGCTAAAACCATTATTGAGAAACTGGGTATTTATGATGCTCGATACAAAATCAAATTCCAGCGTGTCGCCCGGCTCCATGGTTACTGGCAGCGCTATTATCTTATAAATCTCCCGTTCTTTTATCCGCTTGAATATTTGAAATTTAGGCGCGTCAAAAACCAAAGGAAAACGATAAGGAAGGGTATCCTTTTTGAACAAAACATAAAATTCAGTAAGCGGTTGGCTCCTTAGGTGAAGGGAATCTATTGCTACAGCTGTTTTGTTTACAAGCTTTACTCTTGCGCTAAAAAAAGCTTTCCGTTCAGAAGGAAAAAGATCTGCAATCAGGTTGACATCAACAATCTTAGGTTGAGGCAAAAACTCATATTGCTTTAGTTGTTTCTCATAATCTGCCTGACGCTTCTCCTTTTCTATCTGGGTGAGGTAGGCATTTACATACACTACGCTGTTGAAGATATAAGCACCTGAAACAATAGCACCCAGCAGGAATGCATAAGCAATAAAAGAAGTCCGGGAGTTTAATTTGCTTTTGGCCCTTTTTAAGCGGCTTGTAAACGAATTCTCGACACCCCTGCTATAGGAAATACTAAAGAAAAGAATCAGAAAGATGCCCACACAAGACCAGTAAAGATTGAACCATATCAAAGGTTCTGGAAAATGGCCCAATCCATTCAGGGCA
>LXQK01000148.1:6439-11151 GCA_001683905.1 Marivirga sp. ANT-B6 | reverse complement strand
GGTAAATGGCTATTGGTACTATACCCGTTATGAAGAAGGGCAGGAATATCCGCTGCATTGCCGCAAAAAAAAAAGCCTTGATGCACCCGAAGAGGTGATGCTCAACGTGAACGATATGGCAAAAGGCTATGCCTATTTTAGCGTCGTGGGGTTAAACGTAAGTGAAGACAATAACCTGCTCGCATTTGGTGTAGACACCGTTAGCAGAAGACAGTACACGATCTATATCAAAGACCTGACGACAAATGAAATCATAGATATGCCAGTGCCTCTGGCTACAGGTGGAAGTACGTGGGCCAACGACAATAAAACACTATTTTATACAAAAAAAGACCCAGTCACCCTGCGCTCATACCAGATTATAAAACATAAGTTAGGTACAGAGCCAGCCAACGATCCGGTTGTTTTTCAGGAAGATGACGAGACTTTTTCGGCATTTGTTTATAAAACCAAATCAGACCGCTTTCTGATTATCGGATCCAACGCTTCCGTTACCAGCCACTATAAGATATTGGACGCCAACACCCCCGATGGGAACTTTGAGGACTTTACCGCTATGGAGCGTGGACATGAATACAGCATCGACCACTACAAGGATAAGTTCTATATCATTACCAATTGGGATGCGGTGAATTTTAGACTGATGGAAACATCGATTCAAAAGACGGAAAAAGCCCATTGGAAAGAGAAAATTCCTCATAGAGAAGATGTGTTGCTGCAAGGGCTGGAGATCTTTAAGAACTATATGGTTGTAAATGAGAGAACCAATGCCATTACGAAGTTACGTATCATTAACCAGCCGGATAATAGTGAGCACTATGTAGAATTTGATGAGGCAGCCTTTACAATATACCCATCGGCGAACATGGACTTTGACACCAACATCCTTAGGTTTGGATATACTTCTCTGGCCACACCAACATCTACCTATGATTATAACATGGAAACGAGGGAAAAAACTTTACTTAAGCAACAGGAAGTTGTGGGAGGCCATGATCCGTCGGATTATATAACCGAACGTGTTTTTGCAACCGCTAAGGATGGCACAGAGATTCCTATGTCGATCATCTACAAAAAAGGAATTGATAAAAACGGCAAAAATCCCACCCTTATCTATGGCTATGGCTCCTATGGCATTAGCATGGACCCGGCATTTTCTTCTCCAAGATTGAGCTTGCTGGAGCGCGGCTTTATCTTCGCCATTGCACATATCCGTGGCGGCCAGGAAATGGGAAGGCAGTGGTACGAAGAGGGCAAACTGTCCAAAAAGAAGAACTCTTTTACGGATTTTATCAGCTGCTCCGAATACCTGATTGAGAATAAATATACCAGTCCAGAAAATCTATTTGCCCAAGGGGGTAGTGCCGGAGGGCTGCTGATGGGTGCCGTCATCAATATGCGTCCTGAACTATATAAAGGCGTGATTGCTAATGTCCCTTTTGTCGATGTAATTACGACCATGGAAGACGAAACAATACCATTGACTACCGGCGAGTTTGACGAATGGGGAAACCCGGCAGACAAGGCTTCTTTTGATTATATGATGACTTATTCACCTTACGACCAGGTAAAAGCGCAGGATTACCCGAATATGCTCGTTACTACAGGCTTGCACGACTCACAGGTCCAATATTGGGAACCTGCCAAATGGGTAGCCAAATTACGCGAAAAGAAAACTGATAATAACCACTTGTTCATGTACACCAATATGGAAACAGGCCATGGTGGTGCTTCAGGGAGGTTTGAATACCTGAAGGACGTCGCGTTAAATTATGCCTTCGTTCTCGATCTCGCTGCAAAAACAGAATAAGGATCAGGAAAATATGACAGTTTAAACTTGCTAGTTTAAACTGTCATATATTTTTACATCAAACTCCTGCTCAAAATACTCAATCACATGCATTTTCAGCAGCTTTTCCTGCTCCAGCGTGTCGAAGTGGGGAAGCTTTTTGGTAGGCTTCCAATGTGGCCAACCCTGCTCATCGAGCCCTTCCAACGTATAAAAACCTGATAAACTAAGTACTTTGCATATCGCAATATGCATCAGGTCTTGCTTTTCCTCTTTAGTAAAATTTTTTACGCCCTTCCCTAACTCCTGCACACCGACTAAAAAAAGCACCGCATTAAGGTCAGCGGGCTTCTTCCCGACTATTTCTTTAAGCTGGTTAAGCAAATTATGCCAGCTTTTCTCTAAGGCTAAATCTTTTTTAAGCATTTGTTTCAATTTCTAAAGCTTCCCAATATTCCACTGCCCTTCTAAAGTGCGGAATTACAATACTGCCACCTATCAGGTTGGCAAGGGCAAATACTTCATACACCTGCTCGGTAGTTAGGCCCACCTCATGGCACTTGCCAAGATGGTATTTGACGCAGTCGTCGCAACGAAGCACCATAGAACAGGCAAGCCCGATCATTTCTTTACTCTTCACGTCAATACTACCTGCGGCATAGGCGTTGGTATCGAGGTTAAAAAATCGTTTGATTACTTTATTATCAGAAGCCAGAATTTTCTCATTCATTTTACTTCTGTATTCGTTAAATTCACTGACCAGATCTTGCATATTTTTTCTATTATAAACAAATATAGGTGCATATAAGTAGAATAAAGAACCAAATGTGCAGGAATATAATTTCAAATAATCTATGAAATGATTGGGGACTTTATAAACCTTATTTTTCCGAATTGCTGCTTTATCTGTGATGATTGGCTAGCGAGGGGAGAAAAATATATATGTACATCGTGCAACTACCATCTACCACGCACCAACGGCCACAAACATGCCGAAAATGACTACTCAAACCGCTTGTATGGCAGAGGACCATTCGAACACGTGCTTGCTTATTTAAAATTTATCAAAAAAGGAAAAACCCAGCGGCTACTCTATCACTTGAAATATGAAAACCAGCCTGCTGTAGGGGAGATGCTAGGACTATGGTATGGAAACGATTTAAAAGAAGGGGGTCTGGCCGATGCCTTTGACTTAATTGTACCGGTACCCCTGCATAAGAGCAAGCTTAGAAAAAGAGGGTATAACCAAAGTGACAGCTTTGCCAAAGGGCTATCCATTGCATTGGACGTGCCCTGGGAGTCAAAAATTATTTCCCGGACGCAAAAAAGTGAGACGCAAACCAGAAAAGGCAGAATGGAGCGCTGGCAGAATGTGGCTCATATCTTTAAACTAACTGATGCCACGGCGGTCGCTGGTAAGCGGATTCTACTGGTGGACGATGTACTTACCACCGGCGCCACCTTAGAAGCTTGTGCTATGCCCATCCTGGCAGGGGAATGCAGGCAGATCAGTGCAGCTGTCATTGCCGTGGCACAATAGTTTATCGCCAGAGCTTGATTTGAACATAAAAAAAGGTTGCCTATATCTAAATAGACAGCCTTTTTTTTAGCTTAATGATTTTTTCTATGATTAATAGTTAGAGCCTGCTCGGATCATGGCACATCTGAAACCGATAGTTGCAGTAGAAGAATCCTGCTCCAAGAATCTTCTCGTACCAGGTGACATCCAGTAAGCTACATCTTTCCAAGATCCACCTTTATAAACTCTCACCTGATCACTTACCAGCGAGTTGAAGTTTTTAGTATCATATTCAGACTCATCGTCCAAGAAACCATCTCTTCTGATAGGATTTAAGTCATCAAAATCCTGGAATGACAGGGGACGATATACATCTTGTACCCATTCGTTTACATTACCAGCCATATTGTACAGGCCAAAGTCATTTGGCGGGTACTCGTAGACATAGGCGGTAATCATGGCACCATCGTTCAACTTGCCAGCAATACCGGCGTAGTCACCGCGGCCTCTTTTAAAGTTGGCCATGAAAGATCCCATCTTCTTACCATAAGGGTTTCTTAAAGCATGACCATCCCATGGATACAATCTTTTATGCGTCTGGTTTTCGTCTAACCATTGTGTACCGATTAAAGCCTGGGCTGCATATTCCCATTCTGCCTCTGTTGGCAATCGGTAACTTGGTAAAACTACCCCGCTTTCCAAAGGAATACGTCCACCTTGTTCCGCAGGAAAGTCCTCAAGACCAGCTTTTTCTGCCAATACTGTATTTACTTTCAATGTTCTCCATTTAGAGTAATCATTGGCCTGGATCCAGCTGACACCTACTACAGGATAATATCTGAAGCCTGGATACCTTAAATAATGGTCGACATAAGAATCATTGAAGGCTAATTTACCGGCCCATACTGTTGTGTCTGGCAAAGCAGACTGATAGAACTCACGGGTTGAATCTTGTTTTACATAAAACAGATATTCCAACCAGTGGATGTTTGCAACTTCTGTCTCATCCATATAGAAGGAAGCAACAGTTACTGTTCTTTCGATGTTGTCTCTTGAATTGATGATATCTTCTTCATAAGAACCTAATGTAGTTCTACCACCTTCAATAAATACAAGGTTTGGTCCTTCAGGTTGCCCACGAAATTCGTTTACTTCAAAACCGCCATCCTCATTGTAAGCAAGACCTGTAGCCGTACTTATCCTCCCAGGATTTTCACTGGTGGGTTTGTTTCCTTTAGAGCATGAAGTGAGTACAGCGATACCGCAAACAAATAACGATAGACCTTTTACTAATCCCACAATTTTGTTCATAACCTGTTGATTAAATAAAAACATAAAAATTTTATAGAGACTTGAGTGAATGATTAACAATGCTCTGTTTAATAAAAATATTAAAGTGCTAAA
>LXQK01000148.1:2445-6358 GCA_001683905.1 Marivirga sp. ANT-B6 | reverse complement strand
TAAAGTGCTAAATTGAACTATAATTATTTCATTATAAATTAATTAGCGGCACAAATAACATCAATGTAATATAATTTACCTTAATGAACCAATTAAAGAACGTAGTCATACTTCAAATTGTATGCATAAGTGCTAAAATTTGTTGCCTTGTAAAATTGGCCATTTTGTTTCAAATGGATGCGTAAAATTAATGGTATTCCTTACAACGTCAGGAACTTATAAATATTTGGCGATAATGTCAAAACAGTAGCAAAAAAACACCATTCTAGCCCGAAATCCATAACCATGCCCCGAAAGAAGCTTCTAAGGATTGCTAAAATCCACAACTCCGGCATTGAAAAGTTTACAGCCTACTACATTAGCTGTTCAAAAAATACCATCAATCGCCGTCGTGAAGGACCGAATTATAATGGTTCTTTGGGTGACGTCTTACCTTATTCTGCTATGTCGAAAAATTTCCGGAAGCAACTTTTTACTTCCAAATCCTCCATTATCTATTGCTCTACCATACTTTCCAATGTCTTTTTGGCCATATTTACCGAAGTTATGTCATCAAGCGTTAGTATCAGCCGGTTTCTTAGCTCTTTCATCTTGCATCGTTTCGGGTGTTTCTGCACATATTGCAGGATCTTTCCAAAGGTGTCAGAATTATAATATTCCACGTTGTCTGAGGCTACGAAAAAGCATTTCATTACCTCATTTTTAAGTGTCACTTTCTCAAATCCACACAATTCAGCCTTCCATCGTAGCCTTACCGTATCAATCAGGTCTTCAACAGGCTCTGGTAATGGCCCAAATCTATCAATAACGCCTTTGATAAATTTGCCCAGCTCTTCCTCGTTCTTCACGTTGTCTAATTTGCTATACAAGTTCAACCTTTCGGAGATACTGGACACAAAACTTTCTGGTATTAAGATCTCAAGGTCAGTTTCTATGGTACAATCCTGTACCAAAGCTTTTGTTGTATTCGCCAGCTCTTCTTCAAAAAGGTATTTAAATTCTGTCTCTTTGAGCTCTTGTACCGCTTCGTCCAATATTTTATGGTACATATCAAAGCCAAGGTCCGAGATAAACCCACTTTGTTCGGAGCCTAATAAGTTGCCTGCCCCACGTATATCCAGGTCACGCATGGCGACTTTGAAGCCGTCGCCCAGATCAGAAAATTCTTCCAACGTACTCAGGCGTTTCCGGGCATCCGCAGAAAGGTTGATAGTTGGCGGCGTGATAAGGTAACAAAAAGCTTTTTTATTAGACCGGCCTACTCTCCCTCGCATCTGATGCAAGTCGGACAAGCCAAACATATGGGCGCGATTGATGATGATGGTGTTGGCATTGGGGATGTCGAGTCCCGACTCAATGATGTTGGTGGACACCAGCACATCAAATTCCCCTTCAATAAATTTCATCATTACCTTTTCCAGCTTAGCCCCATCCATCTGGCCGTGGGCAATGGCGATGCGCGCATCGGGTACGAGATGCAATATGGTGTCGGCCATATGCTCTATATCGCTGATCCGGTTGTGCACAAAGAAAACCTGGCCGCCACGCTTAAGTTCAAGGCTAACGGCATCCCGAATCAATTCTTTATTGAATATATGTAATTCTGTTGTTACGGGCTGGCGATTGGGGGGCGGTGTGGCGATGATACTTAAATCCCGCGCGCCCATGAGCGAAAAATGCAAGGTTCTGGGTATAGGGGTTGCCGTTAAAGTAAGCGCATCGACATTTACCCGCATCTCCTTAAGCCTTTCCTTTACTTTTACGCCAAATTTCTGCTCTTCATCAATCACCATTAGCCCCAGATCCTTGAACTTCACATCCTTGTTTACAATACGATGTGTACCTATGAGGATCTCTGTCTTTCCCGCAGCCACGTTCTCCAACGTCTTTTTAATCTGCTTTGTCGTTTTAAAGCGATTAATATATTCCACATTAACAGGCATATTTTCCAGCCTTTCAGTAAACGTACGGTAATGTTGCATGGCCAGGATGGTCGTAGGCACCAAAACGGCAACCTGTTTTCCATCTGCTACAGCTTTAAAGGCTGCACGAATGGCTACTTCAGTTTTCCCGAAACCAACGTCACCACACACCAGTCTATCCATTGGGTGAGAAAGCTCCATGTCACTTTTCACATCATTGGTTGCCTTGGCCTGGTCGGGCGTATCTTCATATATAAAAGACGACTCAAGCTCCGCCTGCATAAAACCATCTTCAGAAAAAGCATAGCCAGGCGCTGCACGCCGTTTAGCGTATAATTCAATGAGGTCCTTGGCAATGTCTTTGACCTGCTTCTTCGCCCTTTTTTTCTTGTTATCCCAATCCTGGGACCCAAGTTTATTAATTTGCGGTGGAGCACCTTCCTTTCCAGAATACTTAGATATCTTATGCAGCGAATGGATGCTGATGATCAATAGATCGTCATCCCGATAGATAAGTCTTAGCACTTCTTGCTCCCTGCCGTTAATTTCAAGTTTCTCCAGACCCACAAAACGCCCGATACCGTAGTCGATATGTACCACATAATCTCCAGGGTGCAGCGACCTAAGTTCCTTTAGCGTAAGGGATTTGGCTTTCGAATATTTATCTTTTGATTTATAGCGGTGGAATCTATCGAATAGCTGATGGTCTGTATAGCATGCTAGCTTTTGTAGCTGATCTATAAAGCCGCTTCTAAGGCCAATCGCAAGGCTTTGAAATTTTACAGATGGGTCAATTTCTTCAAAAATGGCATAAAGCCTGTCTGTTTGTTTTTCAGATTCAGCCGCAATGATATTTATAATTCCCTTTTCCTGGTTCTCCGTAAGATTTTGAACAATAAGCTCAAAGTTTTTTTGGAAGGAGGGCTGCGGTTGAGATTCAAAAATAAAAACCGTGGATTTTTTAAGATAAAAGCGATTCCCATATTCAATGCATGCTTTTTCCTTAAGCTTTTCCTCAAATTCTTCACCCCTTTCAAATAAAGCTTCCGGATCTAATACCACTTTAGTTTGGCCACTTTCTTTCAATATTGACTCAAAGTTCTGACTTGTCTTTTTAAAATAATCCTTGATGACATCAACAGTTTGCTGATGATCCTTTAACCATATCACCGTATTGGAGGGAAGAAAATCAAGAAAAGACTGCCGGGTTTCCTGCAGCAGCCGGGTTTGTACATTCGGAATAATATTTATCTCCGCTACGTTTTCCTGCGACAACTGGCTTGAAGGCTCAAATATCCGGATGCTCTCAATTTCATTCCCCAATAGCTCCAGCCGGTAAGGGTATTCATTGGCGTAGGAAAAAATATCTATAATTCCCCCTCGAATAGCATATTGCCCAGCTTCATACACAAAATCTGTCTTCTCAAAATCATACGTAGCCAGTAACTCGCCAATGAAGTTGACATCTACTTTTTCTCCAACGCTAGCAGAGAAAGTATTTTCCTTCAACGATCGCTTTCCGATTACCTTTTCTGTTAGTGCCTCCGGGTAAGTTACTATCAGCGACCTGGAGTTCGACTTTACATTGATCTGGTTGAGGATTTCCGCACGCATCAAAATATTGGCATTTTCTACCTCCTCAAATTGATACGGCCGTTTATAAGATGAAGGGAAAAGATATATCTGCTTGCTTCCAAGCAGATACTGAAGATCGTTCATGAAATATGAGGCTTCTTCCTTATCGTGTAAAACAAATAGATGACTATTGGTGCTTTTTTGATAAATTGCGGAAGCAATTACAGCATCCATGCTACCGGTAAGGCCTTTTAGCTGTAGTTTAATATCAGGCTTTTGTGTAAGTGTTTCAGCGATAGCCTTTACCAGACTATCCTCTTTATAAAGCAATAAAAAATCGTCTACTTTCAATCTATCTGTTTTATATAAGCTGCAAATTTAGGAAATTACCTTTGAAGTATAAACGCTTCGGGTAA
>LXQK01000148.1:0-2352 GCA_001683905.1 Marivirga sp. ANT-B6 | reverse complement strand
GTAAACGAAATAATTTTATTAAGCTCAATTAAAAAGAATACCCTTTTTTTCAATTATTCGTTAAAAATTAAAACCCCAGGGTTCAAATTATGTTCTTACATAATAATAGTATTACCAGGAAGGAATCGATATGGCAGAGCCCAGGAAAAATATAAAAAACATAAAGCAGCAAACCACTTTTGAAAAAATTGAAAAGCTGCATCCCCATAAACTATTTTTATACCTGAGTCTACTCGGCAGCAGCCTCATTTTTATGTTTATGATTACCGCATATACAACGAGCCGGCCAGAGACAGCGCTGGAGGGTTTTCAAATCCCTAAAATTTTTACGGTAAGTACATTGATTTTGTTGATTTCCAGTTATACAATCTCCATGCTTGTTAGCTTCTACGAAAACGATAATGTAAAGCAGCTAAGAAATTATATGGGGTATACGCTGCTGTTGGGTGTTGCTTTTATTATCTGTCAGTATATCGGCTGGAGCGAGCTCGATACCGCGGGGATCTATTTGACGGGAAAGGCATCTGGCGCTTACCTTTACGTGATTTCCGGCCTCCATGGAGTCCATTTATTAGGCGGGCTGATTTTTCTGGCTTATTTCTTTTTTCAAATGATTCAGGTCGCTAAGGATCCCATCAAGTCTTTAATAATGGTTACTAATCCCTACCAGAAGATAAAGTTAGAAATGCTTACCTTCTTTTGGCACGTCATTGATGGCCTGTGGTTGATTCTATTCCTTTACCTGTTGTTTACATTTTAGAGGATTTAAGTCAGTTCTGCGCTCCACTTTAATTTTTACTTCGTGAAGCTTTTTATATTATTATTATTATTATTTATGGTTTTTTCGAATTCTCTGCCTGCACAAGTCGAAGAGGATGTTTTTGTCCCCCGTATATATCATCCTGATATGCGGATACTGATGATCTTTAGCCCTGACAGCGCTTCTGATTTGTATTCGAGGCAGCTAAATGAACTTTCCATACACATCAGTGGCGTCAAGGACAGGGACTTGGTTGCCTATAGCTTTTTTCCCACGACTGGAATAAATCCGGATAACGAGAGAATTAACCAGGCAAATGTTGAGAAGCTAAGAAGGCAATTTGATGTTCAGGAAAAGGAATTTAAGGTGATTCTGATTGGGAAAGACGGAACGCTTAAACATACCGAAGAGGGGTTCCTCAGCACAGATGTATTATTTCCAATTATCGACGCGATGCCCATGCGGAGGCAAGAAATGAGAAATAGATAATCTCTAATTTCTACAAAGAGCCTTTTAAGAAGGCTTGATATCGTTGTATTCAGAATTCTCCTCCATGAAATGCGCTACCATCGGACAAGTTGGCCGTACCTGATAATCGTTTTCCCTGGCATAATTTAACGCATACCTGATCATCTGCTTTCCATATCCATTTTCTCTAATGTTCTCATCTACATACGTGCTATAATAGATCAGCGTATCTTCATTCGATTTCTCATATTTCAATTCGCCTCTCTTACCATCCAGATCAAAATAAAAAAGGGAATTGTCTGCATCATGTTTTACCTGAATATCCATAAAATTATCAATAAAAATAAGTGAATAAGAAGCGGAAAAAATATCGGAAGTGAAAACCCTCTCCCTCATTGCCCATCTTAAATACATTTTTAAATCGAAAATGTTCAGACTGATGCCGTTTAAATGGTTATTTTTTTGCTAAGAAACGGTATGAGCGGATTTTTCTTCTAAAAAGACCAATTAAAGGTCAGGGGGCATAAAAACAACACGTTCCTTTCCATTGTCTTTGAACTTGATAAGGAGCGGCTTCATGGTTTCGATTTTATTATATAAATCTACCTTTTGCGTTACAGAGCACTTCTTAAACAGGTCTCTGAAATCATCAGCATCCCAGTGCTCTAAAAAATCGCTATTCATAGCGTACAAAACGCCATCATCTTCAGTAATCACATGAATCTCCAGATTGTCTATCATGAATTATTGCTTAAAAGAATATCGATATTATTGCAATAAGCATCGCCAATAGGCTAATGATGAAGTATACAGCCATCCGTCGGGTAAGTTTTTGGATCTGATTAGCCATTCCAGAAATCAAAGCTGCCTGCTTCAATTCATTCTCCTCCATTATTTTAATCTTAGCAACGAGCTCGTCGGTAGATAGAATTTCCTTTTCCTTGCCACCTCTATCTCTTTGTTTTAAATATACATCTTTAGCAATTTCAGCTAGCGATGCCCCCGTTGAAATCAGTTGAAACCAAGGTATCATGTTATGGTGGTTAATGGTCCGGAAGAAATAAAAGGTAAATATCCCACATAAATCTCAAAACCTTTGTTGGTTTTTTTAAAAAAAATGCAAA
>LXQK01000147.1:21618-25430 GCA_001683905.1 Marivirga sp. ANT-B6 | reverse complement strand
CAGAAATAAAGTCTTCCTGCAATCCCATCAAAGAAGGATCAAATGTTTCCCCCCCAAAGCTTAGGTCAAATAGTGCACTGGAGTAACCGGTAAGGCCGGATTTAATATTGGTAACAGATACAGAACTAAAAGTAGCGCCGGTTGGGATCTTTACTTCAATGGAAGCGGTTGTGGCAGTAATTATTTCGCCCCTCGCTGCACCCAGGGTAACGACCAGGTCTGTTTTTGTAGCACTAAACCCACTACCTGAGATGGTTAATATCTCGTTAGCTGCAGCGCTTCTTTTATTTAATGCTTGAACAACAGGCTTTTGCCCCAGTGAACAATGGGGTAATGCCAGCAAAGAGGCACAAATCAATAGAGATATTTTCAGTATCTTAAACATCTTTTTATTTAACGCTACTTTGTTGTTTTTATATTAATATAACTCAACACGAAATGGTAATCTTTCCACTGAAGTCTTCTCATATAATTTAATGATCCATATAGCTTTAGGGGTCAGGATTTTGTTTATCGTAATTATGGATGAAATATACGGATATGAAATACATAATGTCTCTTTCGCATTTATTGTACGGGTTCTGGCCTAAGAATTCAATGTAATATTCTGTTGAAGATTGTTTCGATGAACTATAAAGTAAACAGCAAAAAAACGGGAGGGTACTTAGGACTTCCCTTTTGCCAGGCAATGTTTAGATCGTATTTCCCAACGGCTTCTTTTTTAAACATTTTGCCCTTTTTCAATGCAATCTTACACAATATTTTTGCTGCAGGATCAGCGGTATGTGAAGGGGTTATCCGGATAATTTTAATAATCCTTATTTTAGCATCATGCGTTTAAAAAATTTGCTTTTAGTAGTTGTTGTACTGGTTGATTTCAACACAGGTTGGGCTCAGTTACAAATAGGCCCTAAAATCGGTATTCAAGGTAGTAGAGCTCAATTTGACCAGATCATAGCCCATGGCGATAGCATTCAATCCATGTTTAAACCAGGTTATTCAGTAGGCATGGTAGTCAATTATGATGTAACCAAAAGATTTTCTGTCAAGAACTCTTTATCCTATGTAAATAAAGGAAAGGAAATTAAGGGAGAATTTGATAGAGACTTAAGGCACACGGCGAGCTACCACTTCATTGAAATTCCTATTTTGTTCAGTGTCACCTTTATACGGCCAAAATACCGGTATTATTTCATGGCAGGGCCTCATATAAGCTATTGGATGGGAGGTAGCGGCAACTATGTAGACCGACAGCTGGCAGCTGATGGTGAAGAATTCGCCTATAAAGTCTCATTTGACGAAAATGTCTCTGAAGGAAGCATCTGGATTGACCGGGCCAATAGGCTCCAATTTGGCCTTGATTTTGGCGGAGGAATAAATTTACCTGCCGGAAGAGGAAAAAATATCGCAATAGAGTTGAAATATAGTTACGGACATACCAATATGGGCAAGGTGAATAGCTCCTCCTTGGGTAGCAGAACGTATTCTGATAGTATGGAATTCACTAATCACGCCATTAGTGTTTCCGGAGCGTATCTATTGGATCTTAACTTGAAAAGCTGGCGCAAAGGGAAAAGTACACTCAGGTCGAAATAGGTTATAGTGTGTAAAATGGATCTTTTTCAAATTCATGTAAGGTAATTGCCTGATCTAATACAAGTTTGGTCAGCGCCCGGAGGGCACGACGCTCAGAAATATTCATTTGTTTTGAGACCTCCTTCAAAGATATTTTTTTCTTTTGACTGATCAGATCAATAATATGCTTTTCCAGCCGCGGACGTTTATCGGTTCCTGTTGCCTTTTCCATTCCTTTTTGCATTACCTGAATGATTGTCTTTCCAGCAGCGATGCTTTTATCCTCATAGCGAATATGAACTATCCAGTTATTTTTCTTTGTCAGGGAGTAGTGTGGCTTCTGTGAGCTTTCTTTGATGACTACCTGTAAAACAATATGGCCTGTTTCTTTTTCTTCCAGCTCCCGGAAATGAATTTTTACCGGTGGCTTGCAATAGAAATCAGCCGCTTTTTGTAGCATATATTTTTCTTCTTCCGGATCGATTTTATGCATTTTACCATCATCTTTTACACCTACCAGAATATTGCCGCCTTTGCTATTGGCAAAGGAGCTGATGGTTTTAGCAATCTTATAAAAGTTAGATATAGTCTGCTTAAAATCAAGCGCTTCACCTTCGCCGTTTCTTATAAGATTTTCTAATATATTTTGCATCTTAAAGTATTATAATTATATTAATGTGTTGAAGTAAAAGCAACGTGTTTTTGTTGTCTTTATAGCGTGGTTTATGTGCAATTTTTTAAACATTTTGGCTTCCCGGTTAATTATCATGGTTAAGTCGAAAATACATTTTGTAATAATATTTTAGGTTGATCGACTTTCTCTCTGTTATTATCGTTATTTAAATTTTTTTCTAATGCACCTACAAAATCAAGGTTATCATCCTGAAAAACTCCAAGAGTTTAAGGAGAAAATGAGCAAGTGTAACCAAAATTATCTTATCAGTGAATCGGAAGATAATAGTGACGAATATGTAAACTTTTTCTTTATCGGCATGTACGAGGGTAGGGAAGTGATTTATGATGCTGTGATATATACTTTAAGGCTTCACCACACCAGCGAGGTATACGAGATAGCCGAACACAAAGCTGCCAAAAGATTTCCCAATTACAAGAAGATAACTTACGAGGAGGATGAAAACGGCGATTTGAAAGCGTTAGATAGCATTTCGGAAGAGATAGGCTTATTTATGGCTGAGGTTATCATGGACCTGGAAGAGGAAGAGTCTGTGAAAGTACAGGAGCACGTAGAGATTGACCCCAACCTTGATTTCGGAATAGGCCTGGATGCGGCACTGAATGTGGAGGTCATTAAACCGGAGATTATTAGCAAATTTGTCAAAGACTATAATGAAGCTAACCTTAAGCTGGATAAAACCCTATACGCTTTTCAGTCACAGGAAGAGTACGATTAATTATTATTTATCCGTCTCTTTTATTTTCACTAAATTATCGCTTATCCATTTCATAATACCCGCTGGTTCAACTATAAATGCTAAAAATAGCCTGGGCGCCGGTGTACATTTTACCATTGCCTGCCAACCATCGGTTTCCCATGCTGAAATATGAACTCCTTCCGCAACAATTGCTCTATGAGGGAACGGTAGTGCAGGAGAACTTTTTTGAACCTGCCGGCCATACCGAAGCAGATATCCTGCGAACTCACGATAACGTATATTGGCAGAAACTAAAAAACCTTGGTCTGTCCAAATCTGAAATTAGAAAAACTGGGTTTCCCCTGACCCACGAATTGGTCCACAGGGAAGTGACGATCATGCAGGGCAGCATTCAAGCCGCTTTATTTGCCTTAAAATTTGGCGTGGCTATGAATATTGCCGGAGGTACCCATCATGCGTTCACCGACCGCGGCGAAGGTTTTTGCCTACTCAACGACATTGCTGTTGCAGCAGATTACCTGCTTTTTCATCGCTTTGTAAAGCAGGTTCTAGTTGTAGACCTTGATGTCCATCAAGGAAACGGTACCGCCCAAATATTTTCAAACAGGCCAGAGGTTTTTACCTTCAGTATGCATGGCGCGTCGAACTATCCTATGCATAAGGAACGATCTGATTTGGATGTAGCGTTAGCTGATAGAACAGGGGACGCAGCGTACATGCGAATTTTAAAAAAACATTTGGAAGACCTCATCAAAAGAATCCAGCCAGAGTTTATTTTCTATCAGGCGGGTGTTGACGTACTGGAGTCGGATAAACTTGGCAGACTTTCTTTAAGTTTAGAAG
>LXQK01000147.1:15537-21407 GCA_001683905.1 Marivirga sp. ANT-B6 | reverse complement strand
TGCGAATACATTTCGGCTGGCACAGCAAATATTTTTTTAAGCTACCGGGTGCATGGCGACAAATGGGTAGGGCGGGAGTTGCTACCGAGGTATTTGTTTAGGTGCTTTTTGCTCGCAAAGTCACCTAAATATGATATCACGCGAATGAAGGATCTTAATTAAACAATATTTCCGTATTTTTATTCTTTATGAAAGTCGCCTTGACCGATATTTCGTTATGATGTTAGATGAGTAAGGAAGCGTTAAGATTTAGAGAAGCCGTACTTTATTCTGTAGGCTTTATCATGCTGCTTTGGTTTATTAAAGCCATAGAGATCGCTACTTCCATGCATCTTGGGTTTTTAGGTATTCTTCCGAGGACGCTTATTGGCACCGTTGGCATCCTTACGGGCCCCCTCATTCATGGGGATCTTATGCATCTGCTTTCGAATAGTTTTCCATTACTTATGCTTGGCATAGGCGTTATTTATTTTTACCACAATATCGCCCTTGAAGTTTTAGGCTGGATATATTTTTTGACAGGAATCAGTGTGTGGATGCTTGCGCGGGAACACTACCATATTGGCGCAAGTGGTATTGTCTACGGGCTGGTTGCTTTCTTGTTTTTTAGTGGCATCATCCGGAAGGATAGTAAATCGGTGGCTATCTCCCTCATTATTATCTTCATGTACAGCGGGATGATCATGGGCATATTCCCCCTAAACCAAGGTATCAGTTGGGAGTCGCATCTAATGGGATCGCTGGCAGGTATTTTTTGTGCTATCTACTTTCGGGGGGCGAAAATTTCAGAAGATCAAGATGTAAATACAGGCATGGAAATTTTGACTCCGGAAGAAGTAGCTGAAGATGGTATCACAGCAAATGTTTCCATTTACAAGCATGATACCGTAAAGTATACCTATACATACCTGGAAAAGGAAGCAGTGAAAAACGAAGAGCAACTGCCTATGCAAAAGAAAATTATCGCCTATAAGGTTTCCCTGCCAGAGAATCCTACCGATCCAACAAATTAAAATGATTTAGTGCCTCATATTACTTCAACTATGAAGTAATAGTATAATTTCTTTCTATATATTTGCCGTTTATAAATTTAAACCAAAAAATAGCTGTTCCATTTTTCAATGTAGCAGCTTTAGACCACTAATTTTATTAAATGCAAATGAAACAAATCTCTGTAGTACTGAATGTCATTTTATTAATTGCTGTTATCGTTTTGTATGTACTTCATTTTACGGGAAAGGGTACAACAGCAGCATATGAAAATACTACTTCATCCGATATGCCTTACAATGCGCCACCATTGTCGATAGCATACATCAATTCTGATACCTTACTTAAAAATTACGACTTCTTCAACGATAAGGTAGCAGAACTAGAAGTGAAGAGAAAGAAACTTGAGGCAGAGTTCACAAACCGTGCTAAAGGTTTGGAAAGCGAAATTGCAAATTTTCAGCGAACTGCGCAATCTATGACGATGAACCAGGCCCGGGCCGTAGAAGAAGATCTTGTAAAAAAACAGCAGAATCTTCAAAGGTATCAGGAAAGTCTTTCCCAGGATCTGATGCGTGAAGAAAACAAGATCAATAATGAATTGTACGAAAAAGTAGCCAACTATCTAAAAGAGTATGGCAAACAGAATAACTATCAGCTGGTACTTACCTATACCAAAGGGAGCGGGGTTTTATATGCTAATGATAGCCTGAACATTACGCAAGATGTCATTCAGGGGTTAAATACAAGCTATGGCAAAAATGCTGTAAAGGCCGATTCTGTCGTAAAGAAATAGAGGCAACAGAAGATAAAAAAAGCCCGGCTACCGCTGGGCTTTTTTTATATCAAATGCCGAAACAATAACTTCTATATCGTCCCGGTAGTCAACGTTTAGCATGAGGAACAAGAATTTAACAGATAGTCTGGCTGTCCCATTTCGGTTGGCATTGATCATGTGGTCGGTGTACTTTACCGAAATAGTCTTCCATTTGAACCTGGGTTTTCTGGGCGTCTGGCCGAGGGAATATTTTGGCCTGATTGGCATTATCACAGCTCCTATGATTCATGGCAATAGCCTTCACCTGCTTTCTAATACCATTCCTCTACTTTTTTTGGGTTCCACGCTGTTCCTGTTCTATCAGCGCATAGCAGGAAAGGTATTTTTCCTGTGTTATATTATTACCGGTATGTTGGTTTGGCTTTTTGGCCGTCCGACATTTCATATCGGAGCGAGTGGCGTCATTTATGGTTTGGCTTTTTTCCTTATCTTTTTCGGATTTTTCCGTAAAGACATCCGCTCATTATTCATCTCGATCGTAATGGTCATATTTTATGGTGGCCTTATTTATGGCATATTACCCAACCAGGCGGGGATCTCCTGGGAATCACATTTATTCGGTAGCCTGGTGGGAGCTACAGCAGCGCTGTATTACGGAAAAGTAAGAAAAGTATCGCTCTAAAAGGGGTAATGAAAAAGGAGCATAGCAGGATTTGACCTGCTATGCTCCTTAGCTTACTCTTTTTCTGAAACCACAATCTTCTGTATTTCATCACCTTGTTTAATCATATCTACCACATCCAGCCCTTCTACGACCTTACCAAAAGCAGTATGATTTCTATCTAAATGTTTGGTATTTTCCCTGTTGTGGCAGATGAAAAACTGAGATCCGCCAGTATTTCTTCCTGCATGGGCCATAGAAAGAACACCTTTTTCGTGGTACTGATTTTCACCGTCAAGCTCACAATCAATCGTGTAACCCGGTCCGCCGGCGCCAGTACCATTAGGGCATCCACCTTGTATTACAAAGTTAGGTATCACCCTATGGAATTTCAACCCGTCATAGAAACCTTTTTCGGCTAAACTGATAAAATTAGCTACTGCTTTAGGCGCATCTTTTCCATAAAATTCTACCTTCATGACACCCTTTGGTGTATGTATCGTTGCTGTCTTCATTGTTATTTTTTGTTTTATATTAGCCTGCTTACTTTTTCAATTCCTTCTAAAGCTTGCCTGGGCTAATGGGTAATAATTGATTTAAGGTGCAAAGATAAAGTTTCAAATCTTTTAATCTCAATAACTTACCAAAGATTTTGTGGGCACAACACTTTCATCTTATTTTTTAACCGGATACCGAGTACTACTTCGTGGCTGTTATTATTCAAATAAGCATTTTGTGAGCTTCCGTGGTCGAAGGCATAGCCAACCTCTAAAGTGTAATTGATACTGAATCGCGCCATGAAAACCAGGTCGGTGGTATTTCTATAGGATATTCCTGCTGAAATTCGATCCATATAAGAAACCAGCAGATTGACATCATAGGTGAGCGGGCTCGACTGCAGGTATTTGACTAGAAATGATGGTACTGCGGAAATATCGGGAGACAAGTTGTAGCGATACGCGCCGGTAAGGAAATAGTGAATATTTTGTGGCGCATCATAGGCTTCACTGGTTCCTCCGAAGTTTGTCGCACTTCTCAATAATTGCTTTGCAGATAGCCCGGCGTAGAAATTCTTGGAGTAAATCCAGGTTCCAAGCGACAAGTCAGGGCTCAATCTATCTATATCTCCGTTTCCTATGACAAAATCATCTGGATTGGTGAAGACAATTTCGTCGGTACGTAGCGTTTGTTGGACGATGCCTCCTGAAATGCCCATAGCGACATTTACATCAGCAGAAACAGGTAAATGATAAGCGTAAGACAAATTAGCCTCCAGTTTTCTGAAAGGGCCCGCATTATCGGCCAGTACCATGCCACCTAATCCATGGTGGGCCTTCCTGCTTCTGTACCTATTTCTGCTGTTATCCATCTGATTGAGCGTCCTGGGTTGATTTCTTTGCTCCACATGTGCCGTTTTTCCAAGGGATACGTGGCCGGAGAGGTAGTAGGTTTCTGGTGCACCCTCAATGCCGCTCCACTGGTTTCTATAACCAAGTTTGATGTCAGCATAATCTTCAATACCACTAATAGCTGGATTAATTAAATAGTTGTTCATCATATACAAGCTATATTGTGGCTTGTATTGCGCTTCCGCATGTTGTATTGAGAAAAGAAAGCTTATGAGTACTACCCGCAAAAGAAGCAAGCCTTTTTTCAACCTTAGGGCAATGACAGCTTTAGAAAAATTAGGCGTTATTGGAAAATTCGTTTTCATAAAGCTATCTTAATAGGGTGATGTTCCCCCTGATCAAAGGTTCTTCATTTTTTAAATCTATAATATAATAGTAAGTATCTACAGGCAGCTCTTTTCCACTTCGGGTACCATCCCAGGGGTTTGTATAACCTACAGAATGATAAACAATATTGCCCCAGCGGTTAATGATGGTGACTTCACAATCGGGATAAGATTCGATGTTTTTGATTTCCCAAATATCATTGGTACCATCGTTATTTGGTGAAAATCCACTCGAAACTGAAAGTGTAGAGATTACCGTCACCAGCACATCATCTACAGCAAAACAGTCTTCAGCATTGGTGACGGTAAGCGTGTAGGTTGTACTTGCGGTAGGCGAAGCAACGGGATTTGGTATGGTAGGGTCATTTAATCCTACTGTAGGTTCCCATCTGTAGAATTCTCCAGCCGTGCCCGAAAAGCCAATAGTTATACGCTCACCTGCGTTGATGACCACATCCTCTCCAGCGGCAGCAGTAGGTATATTCAAGATGATGGCTTCTGCTTTAACTTTTTCGCTGATACAGGAGCCGTTATCAATGGCAACATAATAAGATGTTGTTTGGGTAAGCTCAGGGGTAACAAAACTTCCTGATGTTTCGCCAGCTATCGCAACCGCATCGGCGTCGTCGCTGGTAAACCACCTGTAAGAGCCATCGGCACCTGCTGTAGCCGACAAGGTCAGGCTACCAGGTCCACATAAGCTTACGTCACCTGTTTGGGGGCGGGTAGAAGTTGCAGTTCCTATAGATATGTCGACACTGTTATTGCTGGGCGTGATGCCACAAGCGTTAATTAATCTTACAGAATAGCTTCCCGAATTAGTAGGGGTGAAAGTGGGACTATTTTGTCCTACTGCCGTCCCATTTCTAACCCATTCGTACATGTCTACATTGTTATCCTGCTGAACGCTAAGGGTGATGGTTTCGTCCGGACAAACAGGTATGGAACCATCTGGTGAAATGGATTGTGCAACAGGTCTTTCGCGCACGACAACAGCAATCTCATTGCTGCTTGTGGTGCTTCCGGTATTATCCGTTGCCACAACGGTATATCTGCCCGTGGTCTCCGCTCGATATTGGCTGTTCGTTGCTCCAATATTCTGACCGTCTCTTTGCCATTGATAAGTCACACCATTTACTGGGGTGACAGAAAGTAACACACTTTCCGTTTCACAAATATTCGGATCCGCCGGGTTAGCTACAATGACAGGTGCAACTGGTGGAAAAACCAGAGACAAATGACTCTTGCCATGACCCCACGTGAAAAGTAAAAACGTGCAGGAAAAAAGCAGCAGAAAAACCCTGTTTTTATACATGGTGAGCATGACTTCTATAAATGCGCTTGTGAATAAAAGAATACTTTAAGCCAAACAGGCCCGTGCAATGATTTGACATGATGAACCGTTAAGGATGATGTAAGGTTTATATTGCTCATTTAAAAAAATTTCCTGATTTTGAGGACTATAAACCTTAATTAAAATATTAAATATGACTCTTCCTGCGGTATTTTCCAATAATTATTTCAAAATATTAGAAAAAGAAAAGCACAGCGGATCGAAGCATTTCTTAAACCGCAGAGCCAGAATAAATTACTAAATACGCTCAACAATGCAATCATGATTAAAGAATAGGTGATATTAAAATTTTTCCCTCTATTCAATAAATATTATATCGAAGGATGCAAAAAAGGTTAAGTGGTTAGAATGG
>LXQK01000147.1:0-15403 GCA_001683905.1 Marivirga sp. ANT-B6 | reverse complement strand
TTTAATATCTATTTTAGTTGCCATACAATTTATGTGGTAAGTTTTATTAGACTGTCTCGTTTTTGAGCGACAATTGTTATCAAATATTTTTGCATAAAACATCTTCAGGTTTGGAGTGAGTGACATTTAGACTAATTTATTAACAATTAATAAGGAGGAATATATTTTGAAAAGAAGAGAATTTGTAAATCTTGCGGGTCTGGGAGTTGGCGCATTGATGTTGCCTGTACCCTTGTTTGGCACCCCTGTGCCCCTGGATGTGGTAGATCCTGGCATGGATGTGATTATGAAGAAAAAGTTGGCTGATCTTGTTTTAGATGCCGCAAAAGCACGTGGTGCCAATTACGCAGATGTGCGTATAGGACGGTATCTCAACCAATATATTTTTACAAGGGAAGATAAAGTGCAGAATATCGTGAACCTGGAATCCTTCGGTGCCGGCGTGCGAGTGCTGGTCAATGGCACCTGGGGGTTTGCGGCTACCAATGAAGTAACGCCCGCTGCGCTAAAGAAAGCGGCAGAAGAAGCTGTAGCCATAGCTAAAGCTAATGCGAAAATACAAAGTGAACCAGTTCAATTGGTGCCTGTGAAATCTTACGGCCAGGTGAGTTGGAAAACCCCTATCGAAAGAAACGCTTTTGAAGTGCCTATCGCTGAAAAAGTAGATTTATTGCTGACGGCAAATGCAAAGGCGCTAAACAATGGAGCCAACTTTGTCAATACATCCTTATTTCTTGTCAATGAACAGAAATATTTTGCCTCTACGGAAGGATCGTATATCGACCAGGACATTCATAGGATCTGGCCAACCTTTAATGTGAATGCAATAGATTCTAAAAATAATAAATTCAAGTCCAGGGCTGCATTAAGTGCGCCTATGGGTATGGGTTATGAATACCTGGATCCACGGCCGGCAGGCAAAACGGAAGGCGCTGCAGGACTTACGCTTTATGGTAGGCATTACGACTTGCTGGAAGATGCAGGTGCTGCGGCAAAACAAGCAAAAGAAATGCTCACCGCGAAATCGGTCGACGCCGGAAAGTATGACCTGGTGCTGGATCCTGATCACCTGGGCTTAACAATTCATGAGTCCGTCGGACACCCACTGGAGCTGGACCGCGTCTTAGGTTATGAAGCCAATTACGCTGGTACCAGCTTTGCCACACTCGACAAGTGGAAAACCAAAAACTTTAAGTATGGCAATGAACTGGTAAACTTGATCGCGGACAAGACACAGCCGGGCTCCCTTGGGGCCGTGGGCTATGACGATGAAGGGGTGAAGACCAAGCAATGGGACCTTGTGACAGATGGCATTCTTGTAAATTATCAGGCGACAAGAGATCAAGCCAATATGATCAACGAAAAAGAGTCCCACGGTTGTTCATATGCCGATAGCTGGAGTTCTGTGCAATTCCAGCGGATGCCTAATGTCTCTCTGGCACCGGGAAAGGAAAAATATTCTATTCATGATATGATTAAGGATGTAAAAAAGGGGATTTATATCGTAGGCAGGGGCTCCTATTCCATAGACCAGCAGCGTTATAATTTCCAATTCGGTGGAACGCTCTTCTATGAAATAAAAAATGGTCAGATCACAGGTATGCTTGATGATGTTGCTTACCAGTCTAACACGCAGGAATTCTGGAATTCGTGTAGTAAGATTTGCGATGAAAGTGAGTACCGGCTATTTGGTTCTTTTTTCGATGGTAAAGGACAGCCGTCGCAGGTAAGTGCTGTGTCGCACGGTAGTGCTACTACCCGATTTGATGGGGTTAATGTGATCAATACCGGAAGAAAGATTTAATTAATAAAAAAAGAAAAAAACAGAATGGCGATATTATCAAATGAAGAAGCCAGGAAAATACTTGAAAAAGTGCTTTCCTACTCTAAGGCGGATGAGTGTATTGTAAGTCTTTCCGGTTCAGAAGGCGGAAATATCCGCTATGCGCGCAATACAGTATCTACCAGTGGCAAAGAGTCCAATATCAGCTTGGGAGTGCAATCCAGTTTTGGAAAGAAGTCCGGGGTATCTACCATCAATGAGTTTGATGATGCCTCATTACAGAAAGTCGTGCAACGATCGGAAGAACTGGCGCAATTTGCTCCTGATAATCCGGAATTTATGCCGGTGCTGGGTCCCCAACAATTTGATGAGTCCATGGCGTTTTTTGAATCCACAGCCAATATCGATCCTGCTTTCAGGGCCCAGGCTGCCATGAACAGTATCGATCCTTCGCGCAAAGAAGGACTCACTTCAGCAGGGTTCTTAGAACATCAGTCTGGCTTTAATGCCATGATGAACTCGAAGGGTTTGTTTGGCTACTACAAAGATAGTGACGTCAAGTTCACCGTTACCGTAAGAACAGAAGATGGCACGGGATCAGGTTGGGTGACGCGTGACTTTAATGATGTAACGCTGCTCGATACTGCCAGGGCATCTCAGGTAGCTATCGACAAGGCGAAGATGTCGAAGAATGCCAAAGCGATTGAACCTGGCAGATATACCGTGATCCTTGAACCCGCTGCTGCAGTAGATTTGTTACAAAATATGATGTACAGTATGGGTGCCCGGCAAGCGGATGAAGGACGTAGTTTTATGTCGAAACAAGGCGGAGGCACGAAGAAAGGCGAGAAAATAGTGGACGAACGAGTGACCATATATTCCGACCCGCTAAACAAGCTCATCCCATCCAGTACATGGTCAGGAGACGGCCTGCCCGTCAGGAAACGTACCTGGATTGAAAACGGTGTGGTAAAAAATCTAGCCTATGATCGCTACTGGGCCAGCCAAAAAAACCAAGAGCCTGTACCAGGACCGGGAAGTTTCATTATGGAAGGCGGTAATGCAAGTCTGGAAGATATGATTGCCAGCACCGACCGTGGAATCCTAATTACAAGGCTCTGGTATATTCGGGCAGTCGACCCACAAACGCTGTTATACACAGGATTGACCCGTGATGGTACCTTTTATATTGAAAACGGCAAGATTCAATTTCCCGTGAAAAATTTTAGGTTCAACGAAAGCCCGATCATTATGCTGAATAACCTGGAAGCCATTGGCCAGCAGCAAAGGGTTGACAACTGCCTGATTCCACCATTGAAGATAAGAGATTTTACCTTTACAAGTTTATCAGATGCTGTTTAAGCCCATGAAGCCGGCTTATGAAAACAAAATGAGCTGCTTTTTATGTTAAATGTCTGACTAAAGGCTATGAAGGAAATGAAAAGTGACAGGAATCAGGGAAGGGCATTTTTTTTTACGCGAATAAAATACAATTCCGGGGACTGGAATACAGATCAGCGTATGCCGTCTAATTTACTTCATTCTCTCCTGCAATACACTACCATAGAAGTAGATAGTCGTGAAAAGGTGATTACCTTGGACAGCAACGAGTTATTTGAGTCACCCTTTTGTTATCTCAGCGGTCATAAACTGGTATCTTTTAACCAGAAGGAAAGAGATAATCTTAAAAAGTATATTCAAAATGGAGGATTTCTTTTTGCTGATGATTGTAACCATGATATCGACGGCCTGTTTGCTAAATCCTTCGAAGCTGAAATGACCGAGATCTTTGGGCAAAACACCTTAAAGAAGATCCCTAACCACCATCCAATTTACAAATCGTTTTTCCGATTTCCCGACGGGCCTCCTACAGCGTCTGTAGAGCTGAACGGGTGGGGTGATGATCTTGTGCATGACTATCTTAAAGCCATTGAAATCAATGGAAAGATAGGCGTGCTGTATAGCAATAAAGATTATGGTTGTGAATGGGATTATGATTTTAGAAATAAAAGGTGGTTGGCCAAGGATAATACCCGCTTTGGCATAAACATCATCATCTATGCATTAACGGCGTAACAATGGAGCGACTGGTGCAGATAGTAATAACCTTAGATAGACTAGATTGGAAATAACAGAGGAAAAAGTCAATATTCTTATTGATAAATTAGTTTTGCTAAAACAGGAGATTCACCAGGTAATTGTAGGCCAGGATGAAGTGATAGAGCAACTTCTGATTACTTTTATGGCTGGTGGGCATGCCCTTCTGGAAGGGGTGCCTGGTTTGGCAAAAACGTTGATGATCAGGAGTCTTGCTGATGCTATTGCGTTATCATTCCGGCGAATCCAGTTTACGCCAGACTTGATGCCTTCGGACATCATCGGTACAGAGATATTGGAAGAAGATCATGCTACGGGAAAGCGGTTCTTTAAATTCAACAAGGGAGCCATTTTTGCCAATATTGTATTAGCCGACGAAATTAACAGGACTCCCCCAAAAACACAGGCAGCGCTACTGGAAGCAATGCAGGAGTTTGAGGTTACCTATGCCGGTCAGACCTATCCCTTAGATCGACCATTTTTTATTTTGGCCACACAAAATCCTATAGAACAAGCTGGCACTTTCCCTTTACCGGAAGCCCAGTTGGATAGATTTCTTTTGCATATTTCTATAGGCTATCCTAAAGAGGCGGATGAATTCGACATTTTAAGAAATACAACTGGATCGGTCAAGGCAGTTATTAAACCGGTATTAAATGGAGAAGAAATAATCAAAATACAAAGATTGGTACGCGACGTTTTTGTCAATGATGACCTGATCACTTATGTAGGTCTTCTGATAAGGGCTACACGGCCTGAAACTACCGTTTTTCCCTATATTAAAGAGTGGGTGCGCTGGGGTGCGGGGCCTCGTGCCGGACAAGCGATTATTTTGACAGCCAAAGCATTTGCCTTGCTGCAAGGCAGATTTTCTGTCACCTTAGCCGATATCGAAAAGGTTGCGTATCCCGTACTTCGGCATAGGATATTGATGAATTTTAAAGCGGAAGCAGAGAACGTAACTGCTAATCAGGTGACTGAACATCTTTTGAATAAAATTGATCGTAAAGCAATTAGGCAAGGATCGTAGCATTCACTGTTTTACCGACCTCAATATGGTATGAAGGACTTATTAAATCGACATCACTTGCGTTCTGTCACCGGTTTGGAGCTTTTAGCGCGCACGGTTTTAGCGGGGATTTTTGTGGGTGGAAATAGGAGCCAGAAAAGCGGCGCTGGGTTGGAGTTTAATCAGTACAGGTCTTACCAACCGGGCGATGATATTCGACTTTTAGACTGGAAAATGTATGCACGTTCTGATCGCTATTATATTAAGGAAGCTGAGCTGGAAAGCAACATTACTACACGTATTTTGTTGGATACGAGCGCTTCTATGGCTCATCAAGATGGCCAGATTAACAAACTCGACTATGCACGGGGCCTTGCAGCGTGCCTGGCATACCTGGCATTTTCGCAAGGCGATGCTATCGGATTATACGCCATCAATGATGCGAAGATCAGTCAGGTGATGCCACGCCAGGATAAATCGCAATTGGGTAAAATCTTGTACGATCTTGTAAAGGTAGAGCCAAAAGGTAAATTTCCTCAAAAAAATTCAGAAAATCCCTTGCAGATCGGCAGAGGTAAAGAGTTGATTATCTTTATCAGTGACTTGTACCAGGCAGATGAAGAAATCATGAAGGTGATCAAGCGGCTGAGTGGAAGGAGGCATGAAACCATAGTTTTTCATATTATGGGTGGTAATGAAATGAACTTTAGCTATGACGGTATAGTAACATTTCAGGATCTTGAAAGTGGCGAAAAAGTAAAGATCAATACTGCCCTACCAAGAGACGCTTATCAGGCGCTTTTGAATGAGTACCTGGATGCGATCAAAAAAGAGCTGCTACAAATGAACGTATCCTACAATTTATTTGAGATGCACCATACCTATCACGACGCGTTGAGAAACTTTTTAATGCGAAGAATGCGACTGTTATAGTATGTTTCAAGCCTTAAATCCACTTCACTTTATTGCATTAGCGGGTATCATTATTCCGCTCCTTATCCATCTTTGGAATAGGAAGGAAGGGAAGCTTGTGCAGGTAGGGAGCATCAAATGGTTGCAAAATGTTGAAAACAATAGCATCAGCAGATTACAATTCAGTCAGTGGTGGCTTTTCTTTATTCGGGCGCTCATCGTGTGCCTCGTTGTATTTTTGTTGGTACAGCCAGTATTACTCGTTGATAAAAAGGCTACAAATAAGACTTTGGTAATGGTGGAGCATAGTTTACGAGGTATCGTGGCTGTGGAGGAAAAAATTGATGCTTTGGCAAAAAGCGGTTTTACCGTACGTCAGCTTGCCGATGAAGAAGCCTTACAAAATTATTGGTCCGTTCTTAAATCGCTGGAAAGGGATGAAAGTAGTCCTGAGAAGCTAATTTTTATCTCATCAGGAAAGCTTAGGAACTTTCAGGGCACACGACCTGCAAGCGCTATAGAAACTGAATGGGTGATTGTGCCTGATGATACCGTTCGCAAAAGTATTGCAGGTGTAAGAAGAACAGCGAACGATAGCCTTCTCATACTTTCTGTTGCCTCGACAGCAAGTGTTACTACTTTGAAAGAGCGAAGAATCAGCATGAGATCTGCTGTCTTTCAAAGTGAATATGCGACCTTTTCCCAGGGGCAAGAACTTTTTCTGGTGAATAGGCTGTCCGATGATACCGTTGTGGTGGAGGACCAATGGCAATCGAAGGTTGGAATCTATAAGGATACTACTTTTGCCGGCAACGCGCAATATCTTGAAGCCGCAATTGTAGCTGTCGAGAAATATTTGCAAGCTAATTTTGAAATTTATTATCTGGAGAACGATAAGCTTCCTGATGAAGCAAATTACGATCTTGTCTGTTGGCTATCGGCAAAACCACTACCTGCTTCCATCGGGCAATCAGGAACTCACTATTTAGTCTATCGCCCATCAGCCATGGCTGATGATTCGCCATGGTGGGTTCGGCATCAGGAAGATCCCTATCAATATATTTGGCATAAACCTTTGGATGCAAGACTGATGATGAAACCTATGGAATTACCTGCGGCTTTGTTGGAAATGATTGCCCGAAAAAAATGGCCAGATCCTGATGCAAGCCTGTATGACAAAAGGGCGATTTCGTTTCAGCAGATGCAACCTGGAAAGATTGAGTCGAAGAGCGGTGAGAGGGATGTTGAAAAGGCTGTTGTAGCTTTGGAATTTTACATCTGGGTATTGGTTTTTCTGCTTTTTTTGATTGAAAGATTATTGTCAGAAAGGAGTAAAACATGGAGAAGCTAAAAGAACATGATATACTTGGACAAATCTATCGCCGGTGGTGGATTTACTTATGGGTGGAAAATATTCTAATGGCGCTAGCTTTGACAATCCTGGTGGCTTCCATGCTCCAATTCATCTTCCAGTATGATTCCACATTTGGCTTTGCAATTGCTTCTATTTGTTTTGCACTATTGCTGTGTTTGACAATTTTAGGTTCGAAGATCTTTAGGTTTAATAGACAATATGTAGCCAGTTATCTCAATGCAAACTACCCAGAAATGGAGGAAAGCACGGAGCTTTTATCAGATAAGCATCAGGCTACTTCCATACTTGTTACGCTCCAGAAGGACAGGGTGTCTGCAAAACTTAAAGCAATTTACCCCGGTATTAAAATTCCCCATCATTTACCTCAAATAATACTTTTTTTATTGGTGATAACTCTGCATTCCTTTCTAATCGGGCGTGTCGATATGAGCCACTTGCAGCAAGAAAATGGGCAAGAGATAAGGGCAGTTGCGTTTGATGCAAAAGAAACCGCTTATCGAACACCAACGTTGGATACCGTTTCAGTCGGAATCACGCCACCCGGTTACACACGTTTAGAAATAACAAAAACAGAAAATTTGGACATTAGTGCAATTGTAGGTTCTCTCGTTTCCTGGCATTTCCAGTTCTCCGATTCCATTGTTACATCTTTTTTAAGCTTCGGCTACGAGGATACTATATTTCTTCAATCTAAAGGAAGTAACACTTATTTTGGCTCCAAAAAAGTGAGATTTCCAGGTTTTTATACTATAGGCTACGTAGATATTCACGGCAAGTCTCATACTTCAAAATATTTCGTATTAGAAATTTTGGAAGATGAAAAGCCTAAAGTGGAGATTATAGGCAGAGAACAATACACAGTGATGATGTATGATCTTGACGCCGTACTGGATGTAAGGGTGGAGGTACAAGATGACTTCGGTATTACTGCGAGTTACCTGGTGGCGACGGTAGCTAAGGGCTCAGGAGAATCCGTTAAATTTCGGGAGGAGAAATTTGTATTTCCCGTGCCCGACTATCATCCCACGGTTCAGAAACATGTCAAGCGGTTCAATTTACAACAACTGGGCATGGCACCTGGCGATGAATTATACTTTTATCTGGAAGCCTTTGATAACCGGCATCCTGAACGCCAGCGGAACAGAACCGAAATGTACTTCCTTGCCTTGGAAGACACCGCCTACCAAACCCTTTCGGTAAGTGCGGGCCTTGGGGTAGACAAAGTGCCTGAATATTTTAGGAGTCAGCGGCAGATTATTATAGACACTGAAAGGCTTATAAGAGAGAGAAAGGACCTGCCTGCGAAAAAATTTCACGAGAGGAGCAATAATCTCGGCGCTGATCAGAAAATCCTGAGACTTCGTTATGGGCAGTTTTTGGGCGAGGAATTTGAGTCAGACATGGCGCACGGAGGCAAAGAAAATGGCAAAGGTGCACCGGAAGGTGGCGATGCCGAAGAGGACCATCATCCTGATGACGGGCATGACCATAGCAACGATGCAATGGATGCGACCGTTGGACGCATAGGGGACGTGGGGCCAGAATTAGAAGCTTATACACACCAGCACAATATATCAGAAGAAGCTACATTTTTTGATGAAGCCTTGAAAGCGAAGTTGAAAGCGGCACTTGCCCAGATGTGGGAGGCTGAGCTAAAGCTACGGTTACACCAGCCGGAAGACGCGCTGCCTTTCGAATATAAAGCATTAAAACTCATAAAAGAGATACAGCAACAATCACGGGTTTATGTAGACAAGGTAGGATTTGAACCTCCTCCGCTAAAGCCCCTGGAGACTAGATTTACCGGTGACCTGGATGAAATCACGAGCAAAAGCGAGACAAAATTCGTCCCGCCAGTGGATCCTTACCCGAATATCCAATCGGCAATAGTGCTGTTGGAGGCATTAAAGTTAGCGCAAAGACCACTGAGGGTACATGAGAGGGAGTTGCTTGCCAGGGCCGGAAAGGAATTGGCGGACGGTGTGGCAATCCGCCCGTCTATTGGTCTACAGTCTTTAAATGTATTGAAAATTTTTATTGAGCAGGAAGGCCTTCCTCAAAATCGTAGACAGGGAATTGAAGCGATTCTAGATGGTTTTTTCAAGATCATGCCAACTAAACGACCCCGGCCTGAAAAGTTATCGACGGAACGAACAGCACTTTCGGAGCTATTTATAATGGAGGCAGGAGGTATCAAATGAGCGGTATTGGGCTACACTCGATGTTGGAGTCCTGGCAATTATGGGTGATCTGCCTGGCAACAGCCGTTGGCGTGATTGTGCTAGGGTTGCTGGCGGTCCAGAGAAGAAATAAGCAGTTTTTATACCTCAGGCTCCTCCTTTTATGGCTAGCCTTATCCTCCCTGGCATTATTGGCGCTTCAACCAACCTATACGGTGCGTACCAGCCCACAACACGCACTTATGCTAACAGACAATTATGATCACCGTGTTGTGGATAGTTTGCTAGAGAGTAGAGCCTACCCGATATTTGCTTTGGGAAGCCAACAGAAAGATGCTGTTTTTGTACCTGATATCTCCTCTTTAACAAGGGAATATCCTGAAGTTGATACCCTCACAATTATTGGGGATGGTTTGCCGGTTGCTGATGAAGAACACGTTCAGGATATGCACTTCAACCTGCTGCTTAACCCATTACCAGAAGGTATAATTGCTTTGACACATACACAATACCTAAACGTGCGAGACAGTTTGGCGGTAACAGGGCAATATATGCATCGACAGCAGGGTAGCGTCAGCTTATATCTTAAGGGACCAACAGGCATCGTAGATTCTATTCAGCTAGGTGCACAAGGAATTAGCCGATTCAAATTAGCGGGAGTGGTGGACTTGCCAGGGAAATATATATTCGAATTGAAAGTTATTGGCGCACAAGAGATAATGAATGAAAGGCTTCCTGTCGTAGTGGAAGCTCAGGAACCGTTGGACGTTTTATTGCTAGGAAGTTCGCCCGGCTTTGAAACCAATTATTTAAAAGCCTGGCTTGCCAGGGATCAACATCGGGTAAGCGTCCGAAATAAAATTTCAAAGGGGATTTTTAAATATGAATACTTAAACCAAGAGGCTTATACGCTGCAGCGTATCAACGAAAAGGTCCTCGCTCGTCTGGATCTTGTAATTGCAGATCAACAAGCGTTGGAAGAGCTCACCGCTGCCGAGCAAAATTTCCTTAGAAGTGCGATTGAAAATGGTTTAGGCCTGTTGATGCTGATCGATGAAGTACCTGGGCAGCTGCCAGCTTATTTACTTCCCTCGAATATTAACCTGTCAAAAGATGGACAGGCATCCTTTGCTTTGGAGGTAGGCAAACAGGTGGTAAATATTGGCAAATGGCCCTATACAATTGATGATGATCCGTTTTTATTAACTATTTTAGAAGCGCCTAGAGGAAAAGTTGTAGCCGGTAAAGTAACTGGCAAGGGTATGGTGGGCATAAGCGTAATAGAGCAAACTTATCCTTTGTTATTGCAAGGAATGGACGCGGTTTATACGCGTATCTGGCTCAGCATTGTAGAACAATTGGTTAGAAAGGATCTAGCGCCACGATGGAAAATCCCCCATAGCGAACTCCCTTTTCCCGACCAGCCTTTGCAGGTCAGCCACTACGCGGTGAACGATACGCCCCTGGGCATACTACAGGAGCCTTCGGGAGATTCTACTTTGTTTTACCTGATACAGGACTCGTTCATTCCCTCATATTGGCAAGGAAAGATTTGGCCGAGGGATTCCGGCTGGCATCAAATTTATTCTTCTGGCATGCGGAATGATTCCTTGCCATTTTTTGTATTGGGTAGTGGTGATAGGATCGGCGTCAAGAGGAACCAAAAAATACAGAAGAACAATCTCCTGCAGCAGAAGTTAAGGGTTAGAAAATATAAAATTCGCCAAAAACAGCAGACCCATCAAAAACCAATTCAGTTATGGTGGATTTTTTGTATATTTATAATTAGTGTGGGTGGTTTATGGTTGGAAAATAAAATACCTCATTAAAGGTCGATGTATGTATTTACTTTTCCTGCGCCTTATTATCTGATGGTTTTCAGGTAATATTAAAAGTTTTAATAAAATAGAATGTTGAAGTTTTTGAGATGGATTGCTATATGCTCCATCCTAGCCCTTTTTCCTAGTTTTTTTCCTGGCTTTCTGGTAATAGCAGGAACGAAAATCCCTACAGATTCGGTCTATAGAGACACACAGTTAGATGCTGTCACTGATTTTCTTTCCAGCTATATTAGAATTGAATCTGAGACTGGAAATGAAGGGGAAGCAGGCAAGTTTTTTGCTGAATACTGCGAGGCGAAGGGGCTGTATGTGCACTACTTTTCAACATCAAACTCGAGCTACAATTTTGCTGCTTCGTTGTATCCTTTGGCTTTATCCAAACCTAATATTATTCTGCTAAATCATATCGACGTTGTACCTGCGGGCGATACAAGTGTATGGTTGCATCAACCCTATAGTGGGGACATTAAGGATGGGTTTGTTTGGGGAAGGGGTGCATTGGATGCCAAAGGGTTGGCTGCTATGCAGCTTATGGCGTTGCTGGCTTTAAAAGACCAGGGTTCCGAAGAGCCATTTCCTTACAACGTAACGATTCTATCTGTATCCAACGAAGAAGACGGTGGAAAAAAGGGCGCTAAACTCATCACAGACAACTACCTGGAATTTTTAAAACCAGTAGTCGTGCTTGGTGAAGGAGGGTCAGGTTTTAGTGGTGTATTATCCTCGAAACCCGATGCAGCTGTATTTGGCATTTCAATGGCAGAAAAAAGCAGCCTTTGGCTGAAATTGCAGATTAAGCAACAAAGTAACGGGCATGGTGCTACACCAACATACGACTACGCCAATCGATTGATGATCAGCGCATTGAATAACATCAATAACATGAAGGAGAAGCTTCGGTTCAATAAAAGTAACCGGCTAATGTTTCGACGAATTGGCAGAGCTGAAGGTGGTCTACGTGGGTTTATCATACGAAAGTTTAACTGGGGTATTTTTACACCCATTGTTAAATACTTTATAAAAGACGACCCTTTGTATCGTTCTTTGGTTACAAATACAATTACCGTTACAAATCTATTCAATCCGCCAGGGCCACCCAATCAGGTTTCGGACCTTTCCATTGCCTTATTAGATTGCCGGCTCCTGCCGGGCACGAACCGAAAAACCTTTATCAACAAGTTGAAAAGGGTCTTGGATGAACCTGCTATAGAAATAGATATTCTGGATAGTAGTCCTGACGCTGAGGCCACCAAACCCGACAGAGCCTACCAGGCGTTAGAAGAGGCAATATTAGCAGTGTATAAAGATGCATACGTTATTCCTATATTGTTTCCTGCTACTACAGATAATAGCTTTTTCCGCGCGCATGGTGTTCCTGTTTATGGCTTATTACCCGGCATTATGGATAAAGAAATGATAGCTAGTATACATAGCGTCAATGAAAAAATTAGCTTTGAGGTACTCCAAAGTGGTATGGACATTTATACCCGATTCTTAGTGAATATGATGGATGTAAAATATAAGCCGCCAGGTTTACTTCGCTTGGTTGACATAAAAAAATAGCCCTTAGACGTATGGTAAAAAACAAAGTATTTCTGACGATATGTATCATTTTTCTGTTAGTCATTATTTATATAGGATATGATATTTCGTCAAGGACAACATTTCCGGGCTCCAAGGCACAACTTAAAGAGCGGATACTTTCTTCAGACTCAACAGCAGTAAAAAAAGACAGCGTAAATCTAAAAGATTCATCAGGCACCAGGTTTTAACCCCTTAACTTTGCCATTATTTTGTTCTATAGCATTCCGGATAATTTTCGGATAGTGATAAAACATTATGGCTGAACAAATTATTTTGGAAAAAATATTGAAATGAGTAACAAAAAAAATAAAGTTGATATCGAGAAGATGGACCTGGATAAGGATAGGGAAAAGACGAGCGAAAATCCGGGATTATTGCCTTACGCCAGCTCGGTAGGTGGTGTTGTGATTAAGCCTGACGATAAGGGAAAGATCAAAGGACGCGCTATGGCGGCCATGGTTGAGCAAACCGATAAGCAGATGACACAGCTTTACCGACAGATGGAAGTATTAGCTGCGCAGGCCAAGGAAATTAAAGCGCGTGTTGCTATATCGGAAAGAATCTACCAAACCCAAATCAATTTTGAGCCTCTGATTGGCCATATCTATTACCTCTATGAGAGAGAGGGTGGTACTGATCTTTTGTCAATAATTGCACCAGATGAATGGGGGAGAAGTAAACCTTTCAAATCCTTTTTGGCGGAAGTAAAATTACTAGCCGACCACACCTGGGAGGTGAACCACAAGCAACCGGGCTTTGATTAGTACTGAGGCTTGGCCTGAAATTTGATTAGATGATCGTGAAATTCTGTTAAGAATTAAATCGTTGATGAATATTACCTACCTCATTAAATCAACAACACGATGGATATAAGAAAGGAACACCTATTAAGAATATTAGAAGAAAACGGCCATAAGGTAGCGTTGCGAAATGATTTTCATGCATCCCTCAATAAGCTGGTGGATGGTGATTTTTACCAGGAGGCCCAAAGGATGTATACATTATTAGGGGGTATTCAGGTAGATTTCCCTCGTCAGCTTTTAAATTGGGACTTTGTTATTGATCGTGTACCCATTGCTTTCGACGACCTTCTGCATTTCAACAGATACCGCGCTATAACCTTACAAGCGTCCTTATATGACGTGATGCCCTGGTTTCCTGTGAATAACTATAGAAGGTATTGCAGGACTTTCGAAAAAGAATGCCTAAAAGGTGGTACCCGAAATGGTATTTGGATTAATAAAGCTAGTGAGCAGTTTTTTGGAAGCTCTTCTGAACCAGCAGATTTGTATGGTAGTGGGCCTTCCGGTTGGAAACTACTTGCTTTCAACGCCTTTCTATCCGACCTTATATCTTTGAAAAATCACCAGAAGGTTGTGAGAATATCGGTTTATGACACCTTGATGGTCAATGGGTCACTGATTAGAATGGACAAGATGCTCGAATCGGGCAATAGCAAGTACAAACCGTACGTCATTAATTATATCAATAGATTGTTGAAAAAGGATGTAAAGCCTTTCGCTTAGAGGTTGGTGCCGGACTTTAACATTGCTTCGTCAAACTCTAAACCTTCAATTTCGCAAAACCCATCTTCATACATTTCCTCCAGGTCGCTTGCCGTTAATTCATAGTAATCCAGTTCCCAATTTTCTCCTTCCAGGATCAGCTCTGTACCTTCATAGATATAATCTTCATCGGGCTCATCCTTTTTATCTATCTTAAAATAAACAAGGCCATCTTCAAATTCACACTTTAGGTAGGTTACTTCTTTTTTCATCATCTGCTAAATAATCCATTAAATTCTATATCTATTTTACTGACTATTTCAGAGAAATCTTCCGTGTTGCTTATGAAATCCAGCTTGTTTACATCAATGATAAGGATATTTCCCAAGTCATACTGGTTAATCCAGTTTTCGTAATGATTGTTCAAATTTCTTAAATAATCCAGCCGCATTGCACTTTCATAATCCCGGCCTCTCTTTTCGATCTGACTCACCAACTTGGGTATATCGGCGCGCAAATAGATGAGCAAGTCGGGTGCCATGATAAATTCCGTCATCGTCTTGAACATCTCCATATAGCTATCAAAATCTCGTTCTTTCAGGTAGCCTGAACGAAAGAGATTAGCAGCAAAAATATAAGCATCTTCATAGATAGTCCTGTCCTGCACAACACTATTATTGCTATTTCTGATTCTTACGATTTGAGCAAACCTGCTGTGAAGAAAATATATCTGGAGATGAAATGCCCAACGTTCCATATCACGGTAAAAGTCTTCCAGGTATGGATTGTTATCTACAGCTTCGTATTCTGCTTGCCACCGATAGTGCCTGGCTAGTTTTGCAGTAAGGGTAGTTTTTCCCGAGCCTATATTTCCTGCTATTGCTATGTGCATGTAGCGCCAAATGTACTATTTGAAATGCTAAATCCTCTAAAAAACCGCTGATTAATTTTGCGAAGTAAAAAAGAAGGCTGAAGATCGCGCTTCAGCCTAAAAAAAATGATGAGTGATTCTACTGATACAAATATAATGAGGTTCGTCCAGCCCAAAGTATCCTTAATATTATCAAAAAATTAATTTTACGGTCTATTATCTACTTGGTCAACTTAGAAATAAGCC
>LXQK01000146.1:4076-7025 GCA_001683905.1 Marivirga sp. ANT-B6 | reverse complement strand
AATCCAAAACCTTTCGCTCGCAGGCACTACCATCAATATTTCCCGTGGCGGCACTGGGGTAGATATAGGCCCACTTATACCCACGGGAGGCACCGATGACCAGACTGCGGCAGAGGTAAACTATAGCAATACAGCATCCGGCCTGACCGCCGCTGATGTACAGGGCGCCATTGACGAGCTGGCCTCCGGTAGTATGGTAAATACCGACAACCAGGAACTTACCTATAACAGTACCGACAATACATTAAGTATTGACCGCGGTAATAGCGTGGACTTAAGCGGCTTGGCCGGAGGAGGTTCGGCAGACGACTGGGGAGCGCAGGTAGTGGCTCATGACAACAGCCTAAAAGGCGACGGCACCACAGGAAACCCACTTGGGCTGGCACAGCAAACTGCAGCTAACGGACAGGTGCTAAAATGGAACGGGACAAATTGGCTACCGGCAAACGACAACGAAGGGGCGGGTGGAGGCGCAACTTATACAGCCGGCGATGGCATCGCCATCGATGGCAGCAATGTGATATCCAATACAGGCGACGCGGATGATAACCCTGCCAACGAGCTCCAGACCCTCACCTTCAATACAACCTCCAACGCACTATCGCTTACTGACGGAAATACCGTTGACCTCAGCAGCCTGGAGGTCGAGACCCTCACCTTCAATACAACCTCCAACGCACTATCGCTTACTGACGGAAATACCGTTGACCTCAGCAGCCTAGCCGGAGGCGGAACCGACGATCAAATCCTGATTTTTGATGCGACAACGAACATGCTTGAAATAGAAGACGGCAATACGGTGGATTTATCCACGCTTAGTGGCGGTGCCGGGGATGATTGGGGAGCACAGGTGGTGGAGCATAACGCCACGCTAGCCGGCGATGGCACTGCAGGCAGCCCTCTGATGCTGGCTCCACAGGGCGCTACTAGTAATCAAGTACTCAAATGGAACGGCAGTGCTTGGGCGCCGGGTGCGGATGCAACTGGCGGCGGTGGATTCTGGCTACTTAATGAGGAGGCTCTTCTTGGACCCACACTATATTATAATGGAGGCAATGTGGGTATTGGTGTAAATGCGCCTAACTTTAATAAGCTGGAATTAAGTATAAAGGCTACAGATGCCAATACGAATACGGGGCTTTACAGCGAGAATTTATATTCTGGTGAAATTGATGCATATGGTATTCAATCTGTTGTAGCAGGTTCAAATAGCAGTTTTCAAACTGGAGTGTTTTCAGCTGTCTCAGGGGGCAGTGGAGAGAAGACTAGTTATGAATCATCTTTGACGCAAAATAGCAATAGCATCAGCTATGGTTTTAAAAATAGTATGCAAAGTAATGGAAATAAAGAATCGTACGGATTCCATAGTGAATTTTCCGGAACTGGCACAGGTACAAAATATGGTATTTATAGCGATGGAGAGGATAAAAATTATTTTTCAGGCGATCTGGGCATTGGCACTGAATCTCCAACTGCCAAATTAGATGTTGCCGGGGTTATCCGTTCAAGTGAGCTGGCTGGAACAGGCGAACGGAACGTAGTGGCCGATGCAGCCGGAAATTTGACTATTGGTGGTGGGGGCGGTTCTTCCTTATGGACAGAAAGCGGAGATGATATTTATTATGATGCCGGTAATGTGAGGATTGGTAATGGGGATTTGACAACGATTGCTGCTAAACTTAATACTTATCTATCACCCTCTGAAGCGACAGCAAGGTCCGGAGTTTATGCTCGCAACGAATATGCAGGTGTAGATAAAGTTTATGGGTTTAGAAGTATCTTCACAGGAACTGGTACGGGGAGAAAATATGGCTTTTATAGTGAAGGAGACGATTGGAATTATATTAGTGGCGGTTTAAGCATTGGAAAGAATAGTGAATATGGAAAACTTAACGTAACAATAACCGATGCCCCTACTGATAATCCCTTTCCTTATAACATAAGTATTAAAAATAGCTATTCTGGCGATTTACAAGTTTTGGGATTTATTAGCACCGTGGATGGAACTGGAACTAGTCCTAAAACTGGCTTTAGTTCTGCTGTTAGAAATGGTAGTGGCGCAAAGTACGGGTATCGTTCATATATACTACAAGAAGATATATCATCTACAAGAGTATCAGTATTTGGTTTCGATTCATATATAGAAAACAATAGTAAAAATGAAACAGTTGGATTGTTTTTATCTACTTCAGGATCGGGTATTGGTACTAAATTTGGGGTATACACCACGGGAGAAAATAAAAATTTTTTTGAAGGTAAGGTAGATATTGGGATAAACTATCTCGATCCTGCAAAACTCAATGTAACCATAACCGACACTCCTACTGGCGATATCTCTACTTCAATCAAAAGTGTAAATAGCTATTCTGGTGATATAGAAGTCATAGGTGTGAACAGTAGATTAAACGGATCCGGAGCAGGTGCCAAAACTAATTTTTTATCGGATGTTAGAAATGGTATTGGTCCAAAGTTCGGGTATCGTTCCACTATAGAAAACAATGAAAGTAGCCCTTCCTATGGCTTCCGATCTTCTACTTCAGGTACGGGTAGTGGCCGTGATTATGGCATATACACAACGGGAGAGGATTTTAATTATTTTTCCGGTAATGTAGGCATTCGTAAAACAAATCCTACAGTTGCCCTCGATGTGAATGGGGACATACACTATTCCGGAACCATTCTCGATGTGTCCGACAAAAGGCTAAAAGAAAACATATCCAAAATTGACAATTCATTAAGCAAGATCATGTCCCTCAATGGCTATTCTTTCAGTATGAAAGCTGATGCCAATAAAAAAATGGAATATGGCGTGATGGCCCAGGATGTCCAGCAAGTATTGCCTCACGCGGTATCCGTCGTAGACGAGGACAAGGGCTACCTTGGGGTCGCTTATATACAGCTGGTGCCCGTGCTGATAGAAGCAATGAAAGAACAACAAAACATGATACA
>LXQK01000146.1:0-3936 GCA_001683905.1 Marivirga sp. ANT-B6 | reverse complement strand
AAAATAAATTATTTAAACCCTAAAACAAAAAGCCATGAAGAAATTAAAATTAGTACTGCTCATGTTATCATTCTCGTTATTCGCTGTAACGCTCGCTCAGGCGCAAACGAAAGGGGCAGAAAAGAAAAAACCACCTACCACCATCGATGCAACTAATTTGCTGGATGCCCAAACCGATCTTTACAAGAACTTCATGGGCGACTCCCTGCCCAGCGGTAAAGATCCGAAATCCATAAACGGCTTTCTGGAATTGTTGGAAGAAAGTGACCTCAGTGCTGAGGAGAAAAAGCAGGCGAGGGACTTTTACTACAACTATACTGCAAATCCTAGCGCCCAAAAGCTGGATTCTCTACAGGTGATCATAAAGAAGCGTAAACCAGAAACCATTGAATGAAGATGGTAATGATTTTATACGATCGGAAGATATTGTACACATCATGAAATAGGAAAATTTTTATGAATAAACTAACAGAAGCGACCTCTTATAAACACTGTAGGGCTTTGACTATGAAAAGCATTTCAAGCACCATTTTTCTGTGTTCCCTTATTTCAGTCTGCTATGGCCAGATCCATATCGGTGATGGCGCCACGCTTTCGACAGGCGCAGTTACTGTAAGCACGAACAGTGCTGTGGTAAACGAAGGCAATGGATCGTGGAACGCTGGCTCCATACTATATCTTCATGGGTCAGGCAGCATAGCATCTACTAATCCCTGGAGTCTTTCAACTTTGAAACTCGATGGCGAGTATGCTTTGGAAGGAACAGTAATTGTTCTTCAAAACTTTGAATTAATGCAGGGACATATAACGCCTGCTGTAGACGCTAATTTGATTGTAGCCAGTGGTGGAAATATAACCTCCCAAAATGAGGCACACATCAATGGCAAACTTTTCCATGAAGGCACCGGAGAAAAGTTTTACCCTATTGGTAAAAATAATATCTATACGCCGGTAACCTTGACAGCAATAGAAGGCAGCCCTGATGTGATGGTGGGGATAGAGGCATTTAATGAAAACCTCAACCTCCAAAATTTTCCCGCGGGAATTGGAAGTGCCTCTACCAGTTGGCACTGGGCGTTAACTTCCTCCGGACAATTTGAAGGCTCACCGGTACAAATTCCCCTCACGGCAGCGGACATGGGTGTCATCTCAATGGATACAAAACCCGCTATTTTGCAGGCGAATGAAGATGCCACTGAAGCGCTCAACCTGGGACGTATAGAAAATATGGGCTTAAATCCCGTTTTCATAACCAGTCAGGCCAAGGCTTCTGGCCCTTATATCCTTCTGGGTTTTGAATCGGAAGCGCAGCCAATCATTCATAATATCATCACCCCTGCTCTGGATGATGGTAAAAATGACCGTTTGTTTATTGAAAATTTCGAACCATTTGAGAAGGAGAATCTGGTAATACTCCTTGATCGGTGGGGAACAGAAATTTGCCGAATAATCAACTTTAAGAACGACCCAACGCTGCAACAAGGTTGTGATTTGTCGAAAATACCTTCGGGAAACTATATATGCCTGGTAGAGTATGGGGATAAGAGATTGCCACCTACTATGATCACCATCATCAAGTAAATGACCATTTAAATTAAAAGACATGAAAACCACTGTATGCCTATTTTTTCTAATGTTTTCGTTAACCTTAGGTCATATCTGTGCACAGGATATCCCCTTATTTAGTCAAAAACTAACCGAAGCTTTTATTTTCAACCCTTCTTTGGTGGGCCAGGAATCTGGTTCTGTTACTTTTGCTCATCGGGGCGCTTTCAACCGGGTGGAAGGTGGTAGTAAGATGAATTACCTGGGTTTCAATATGCCTATCAGGGAAAATAATTTTGGCGTTGGGGTTAATGTTTTTAACGAAAAAGTAAATTTTTTAAACAACACTTTTATTTCCGCCGCCTTTGCCTACCACATAAAGCTCAAAAATAACCAATTGCTTTCCATGGGTATCTCTGGCGAATACAATATGATAAGACCGGATTTAGATTTGGTAGTGGGAGACGTAACCGATGAGATGTTGCAGGTGCTGGATGTTGGCGATTTTGATCATCCAGACTTTTCTGCGGGACTTAGTTACAAACACCCCTACTTTAAGGTAGGCATTGCAGCGAACAGGTTAGCCACGGCTTTGGAGAAAGAAGAGGTTCAGAATATACTTGCACAATATTACACTGCCCAGGCAACCGGTCTCATACCAGTCCGCGGCGGCGAAGATTTATTAGAACCATTTATCACTTATCGAAAATTTTCTGAAATAAGCCATACATGGGATTTGGGCTTGTATTACACCTATAATAATTTAATTTTTTTAGGATCTTCTGTCCGCATGGGTGCCAGCAACACCTTTGCCAACGTGGAAAACAATGGAGTAGACATAGTCAATATTACTGCGGGCGTTAAGGTCATGAAGCAAGTGATGTTAGGCTTTAGCGCTGATGTAGCTCGAAATAAGCTATTGGGAATAAGCAAAGAATTTACTTTAAGGTATGACTTTGCTGAAAATAACTATAAGGAACGTTTCCGCAAGAATTCGCCGGGGCGATATAAAGGTCAGCAAAAACCTGTAAAACAGCAAAAAATGAAACAACGCAAAAAGCATAGGTATCAAAAAAAGAGTAGAGGAAAATAATTATGGTTTAGGTCTGAAAATGGATTTAATCATATTTTTTTTATCCCAAATTTTAAGTAAAAGGGCTTTTTTAGCCATTGTTACATATGTTATAGCTCTTGTTACATTATTCACAGATTTCTTTCCATGCGCAGCTTAAATTGAACCAGGGCTTTGAAGCATTGAAATGAAATTTTCATCTATAAAGACATAATTATTTTGTCTCAGCCATTCAAAATAAAGCCATTTTTAAAATTCAAGCCCAGCATTTATGAAGGTGATATCCAAAGAATGCAAGAAAGAAAGATTTTCCTTAATGTGGATAGACTGGAAGAAGGAAAGTATGAAGTGAATATTATTGAAAATGGAAAGATTATAAACAAAGTACAATTCACCAAGCAAAATAAAGTATAAACTTAAATTACAAACAAATGAAATCATCATTAGCATTTTTAATCCTGTTTTTTACCATCACGATCAGTAATGCCCAAACCGAAACGGGCAATTTATTGGTTGGAGGAGAAGTTTTTATAGACTTTACAGGCGAGAAACAAAAATTTGGAAGTACAACATCGGACGTTTCAAATACATTTTCTATCAGTGCAAGGCCAAAAGTAGGCTACTTCTTTATGGACGGACTGGTGGCTGGTCTGGAACTCAACTTTCAATCCAGCAGCACCAAGTTTGACGACGATGAAAAGGTCACGACGCATGGTTTTGGTGTTGGCCCATTTGCAAGATACTATTTGGACAACGGTCTCTTCGGCGAAGTGTTTGTAGGCGTGGGTTCTGTTAAAGTTGAAGCCCCCTTCTTTGGCGAGCAAAAATCATCGTTGTTTGGTTACAGACTTGGCGTAGGGTATGCTATATTTTTAGGTGACCATATTGCCATAGAACCTTCGATTATGTACGATCGGGAATCACAAAAAGTAAAGGATTCGGACGCTAAAAGCATTTTAAGTGTGATAGAAATAGGCATTGGTTTAAAAGCTTACCTGGATTTTAGGTAATATTTATCCCAATCAGCAATAGCTACCTTCGACTTATGAAAAATTTAACAACAATTATGATAATTTATCTATCCCTAGGACTTACGATAATACTCTTTTCCTGCAATGGCACCAACGGCAAAAGTGAAGGAAATAACGCATCGCAAACGGTTCTTCAAAAAGAGAAAAATGAAGTCGAGAACGGTATTGATTTAAAACAAAATGGGGACTATAGCACCTTATTCAATCGAGATGTCAAAGATTGTCAAGTGCTTTCGGTTGAAGAACTGGCTGAGGCCCTTGACGTACCTGTCTCCAGCGTTACCAGTG
>LXQK01000145.1 GCA_001683905.1 Marivirga sp. ANT-B6 | reverse complement strand
TTTACTATACATGGTGCTGACAATGGCAGCATTCGGACAAGTCCAGGCACAAAGTGCGCAAGGGTCTATAAAAGGCAAAGTAATCAATGAAAAAGGAGAACCTCTACCAAGTATCAGTGTGGGACTGAAAGGGACAAGCTACGGTTCTCCCACTGATGCCGATGGTTTTTACAGCATCAATGACATTATTGAAGGCAATTATACACTTGTGGTATCAGCTATAGGTTTTGAAAAGCAGACGGAACAAGTTGATGTTTCACAAAATGAAGTAATTCAATCAAATTTTATCCTAAAGGAGCTTGCGGAAAATTTGCAAGAAGTTGTAATAACCGGTACCCGGGAGGTAGGGTATGTTGCTAAAGTACAGACTGCAGCCTCCTTTGGCTCACGAGATTTGGTGAATATTCCACAATCGGTCTCGGTCATCACCCAAGAAGTCCTTTTGGATCAACAGGTGCGTGCACTCGGGGATTTGGTACGTAACGATCCATCAGTAATTGTAAGTAATCCTCCGGGATTTAACGAAACCATCAATATCCGTGGTTATAATCTTGACAACTCGAGCAGTTACAGACGTGAGAATTTAATTTTTCAGAATCAAGTGCAAAGCCCTTTTGAAAACAAGGCAGCTGTAGAAATTGTAAAAGGCCCTGCCGCCATACGCTATGGCTTTACGCCACCAGGAGGAATTATTAACTATGTGCTTAAAAGGCCTACTGCCACCCCTTATGCTTTTGTTCAAGCCTTTGGTGACAGCTACGGTACAGTAGGTCTTCACGGTGACTTTGGCGGCAAGACAAACGATACGTTTGGTTATAGAATTAATGCCCTGGTTTCACAGGAATCCTCCTATGTAAATGATGTTGCTGGCCCAAGACAAATGTTCAGCGCATTATTTGAATGGAAACCTATTGAAAAATTGAGCTTCGACTTTGAAGGAGAGTACCAATATAGAGAGCTGGAACAGCAGGCTACCATTCGACTGAATTCATTTGACGCTGATCTGACAACTGCCCAACGCAAACAATTGCTGGAAGATTTTGACCCCAGGACTTTTATCGGTCAAAAATGGGGAACATACCCCACCCGTAATTTCGTTGGCTCAATTGGCACACAGTATGAGTTTAATGACAATTGGAAAATTGTAGGGCGTATTCAAAAAATGAACCTCATCCGCGACCAACAAAGTGCCGGTATTGTAAATGGTAGTCTACAAGCAAACGGAGATTTCGAAACACGAATTTTCTTCGATAAGTCTCAAGTGCGTGACCCTTTGTCAGCAGAAGCCTTTATTAGTGGAAAAGCCTCAACCTTCGGAATTGAACACGATTTGGCAATAGGTGGTGCTTACAGTAAAAACCCTTTACGATCTGCGGCACCATCTGCCACCGGAAACGTAGGTCAGTCAAATATTTTTAATCCAATAGACTTACCATTTCCAGATGTTGCCTCTGGGCCAAGAGTTGATGTGCTTATTTTTACGCAAAAAGCTGCCTATATAACCGATTTTATTAAGCTATCAGATAAGCTGGAAGTACTTGCCGCAGTTCGCTATACGGTGCAAAAAAACGAAGATATTTTTAATGACGAAGGAACGCTACAGGAATCCTATAAAGGCGATATTTTCTCACCCAATCTGGGGATCATTTACAAGCCTTTGAAAAATTTGAGTGTGTACGGAAGTTATGCCACAGGGGTAACAAATGGATTACAAATCCCATCTGAGGCTGCAAATTTTGGCGATGAGATATTCCTGGATCCAGTTGAAACCGAACAGTTTGAAATCGGTATGAAAGCCGAAATATTCGAAAGAGCCTTGTTAACCGCAGCCGTTTTTGATATTGACCAACCATTGGCATTTATTGATGGCAACAACGTGTTTCGCTACGGTGGCAGTCAAAGGCATCGTGGCGCAGAGTTTACTTTATCAGGACAGGTTACCGATGATCTAAAACTTATCGTAGGCGGGCTGTATCTTGATGCCGTGATTGACAACAACAGCGATCTAGAACTAGATGGCAAGCGTCCGGCAAGTGTTCCAGCGTTTCAAGGAAATATTTATGCCGATTATCAATTGGCTTTCTTCAAAGGACTTTCGGCCAATGCTGGTTTATTCTATACGGGCAATCGTTTTGCCGATAATTTGGAAACCTTTGAGGTTGATGGTTACATACGCTTAGACCTTGGTGCGAAGTACGAATTTGATATAATAGGAGCTAGCATGACTGCACGTCTTAATATACGTAATGTGACCAACAATCAGTTTATTGAAGGGCTAGCATTCGGTAGTTTTCTCTATGGCGCTCCAACAACGGCAATCTTCTCGCTTGCTGCAAATTTTTAACAATTAATGGGTACAAATAAATCTCAACTATGCGTTTCAAAAAAGCAGTAAAGACAATACATCTTTGGGTAGGATTAGCTTCAGGGCTAATTCTATCCATTGTTGGTATAACTGGCTCATTATATGTGTTCGAGCCGGAACTTGCTGCCCTATTAGAGCGCGATCTTTATAGTCTTCAAGATAAGCAAGTCAGATTCAAAGACGATGTAGCTATTGCGCTATACATTGAAGGAGAAACAAAAAAATCTATAGAAAGCATCCAGTGGCCCAAACGCGGGCGCGAGACTTATATATTCAAGCTCTTTAACGATGAAAAATGGTATTATCTGGATCAGTCTACTGGCAAAATCACCGAAGGTGGAGAAGCATTGGGCAATTCATTTTTCGGCTTTATTCTCGACCTTCACACGAGCTTGACCTTGGGCGAAACAGGCAGGATAATTACCGGTATTTCATCGTTACTGTTTGCTTTTCTGATGCTTATCACTGGACTCTACCTTTGGTTCCCAAAAAATAAAGGAAGACGTAAATCAAGCTTTAAAATCAAATGGAACGCAAGCCAAAGACGGTTAAACTATGATTTGCACAATATAACGGGATTTTACTTTTTCATACCGCTCTTTTTAATTGGGATTACTGGAGCCGCCTTTTACTTTGATGATGAAGTACAATGGGCTATTGACACCATCACATTTTCAGAACCAGCTGATAAATATTTTTGGCAGGTAAATAGCATAAAACCTAGCATAAATGACAACAATAACCAGCTCGGCATCCATCAAGCCCTATTTGAGATGAACAGGTATTATCCTGAAATGTACAAACGAAACCTCTGGATGACCGATAAAGAAGATGGTACACTATCATTTGCCTATCAAAAAAATATTGACATTTATGCTGGTGCAGATACCCGCATATTTTTAAAAGCAGATGCTTATACAGGAGAAGTAATTGCCGAAAGAAATCCAAAAGAAATGCCCTTAGGATCTGCAATTATGGCAGAGTGGCGTATACCGCTACATTTTGGGGAATTCGGAGGAATCTTTACTCGTATTATCTGGTTTGTTGCAGGATTTATTCCAGCTATGCTCACCTATACAGGAGTGAAAATATGGCTGGGCCGGGGACGAAAAATGAAACCCAAATATCATCTTCAAGGCTCCCAATACCACTCTGAGCGTAGGACCTTGGTGTAGCCAAATTGCTGCAACTCTTCAAAATTCACATGGATCCAGGCGGAGAATGTTTCGGACAAACGTGATATATCTTGGCCAGATCGTATTTTAGGTAGTCTCCTTTACCGATTACGAGCTAAAAAAAATACTTCAATTTCTTTTGTACAGGCATCTTTTAAGCAATTTTTCAAGGCCATTGCGCTGGAGGTTCTTCCCAATAAAAACTATGATACTTTCCTTGTTTTCATCTTTTTCCCAAAGCCTTTTTTCTTCAATCGCCAGCCTTTTGCCTACCGATTGTATCAGGAGCTGATGATCAGATTGCGTTACATGCACCAGGCCCTTGACTCTATAGCTATCTTTTGACTGGAAAACCAAAAATACATATAAATGATGGTGTAACAGTTCCATGTCAAACGGTTCTTTGAAGGTAAATGTCTGCGATACAATATCTCCATGATGGTGCCCATGCTTTATTGCAGAATGATCAAACAAACGTTCTTGAGAGGAGTCGTGATGGCAGCCACCGATAGGGTCTGTATGTTCATGAATTGATGACGAAGAAGCCAATGAAAAACTACTTTTTTTAACGATATCAGGAAAGTCTTCTATATTTCCTTCTATTATTTGCGATAGGGGATTTATATGCTGTAATATTGCTTTTAACGTCGCTAAATGTTCAGGCGAAACCAAGTCTGTTTTATTGATAAGTAGCACATCGCTGAAGGTTATTTGTTTCATGGCTTCCTCTGTCTCTTTCAACTGATCTTCTATTTGTTCGGCATCAATTAAACAAATCACTTTATCAAGTTTGAAAACCTTTTTTACAGCAGGATGGATGATGAACGGCTCCGCAATTCCTGCCGGATCCGCTATACCTGTTGCCTCAATAATTAATTCATCGAATTCATCTTTCCTTTCGTGCAGTGAATTCAGAATATCGTATAAATTGTTGTTGAGCGTACAGCACAGGCAACCATTGTTTAATTCTACGATGTCATCCGAAGAGCGGATGATCAATTCACTGTCAATACTTTGTTCGCCAAACTCATTTTCAATAATGGCATATTTCTTTTCAGGATTTCTTTTCAGGATATGGTTTAGATAAGTGGTCTTGCCTGATCCTAAAAATCCTGTTAGAATAATTGTGTTCTTCATTTTTTAAACATTTTATATATCTAGTGTTGTGTTAAGCATAAACCTACGGTTAGATCAGCGCACCTTTTGGCGTATGTATTCGTTATAACGCATATGCATGCCTTTGGCAAAAGCCTCACATAGCTACGGCTATGCTCATTTTTATGCCTTGACCTCACCAAAATTTACTGCTGCCTTACCCGTCATTTAAACGTTATCACAACACTAGTCCCGTCCGCAATATTCTTTTGGGATTATCCCTTGAGCCTTACATTTAGTGCGCTAAACTGTTTCATCCCTAAGATCATTTCATGGTAGTTCCCCACATCTGAATCTCTTACGATTATTCAGCTTCATTATCATCGCATTTTTTACAGATGCCTTCTACTAAAAGATTTAGGTGGTCAATTTTTAAATCAGCTAATTGTTCCATGTATGACTTGGGCAATTCGGGCAATTCTGTAACCTCTTCGCAGGTATTGCATTTAAAATGAGGGTGCCCATGGGCCTGATCATCTTCTGAATGTTTATCGAAAACGTAGCTTATCTTGCCTTTTGAGTCCACCAGCTTGCAAAGGATTTTAGCTTCGGAAAATGAGTTTAATATCCGATAAATACTCACCCGGTCAATTTTCCCTTCATATAAAGCCTCCAGTTCGTTGTGTGAAATGGCACGGGCAGACTTGATAAAGCAAGAAAGCACATCAATGCGATGTTTGGTGATCCGGATTTCATGTTGTTTAAGAATACTTTCACTTATCATATCTACAAATTTTGAAAGGCTACTAACTCTAAAATGGAAATGGGCTCAAATTGCTTTGCATTTTTAGCATCGATTACATCAAAATTTCTTACATCAACATAATCATTAAACTTCTCGCTTGTATTGATGATCACGCCACCTAGCAGGAAGATTCTTTCGCATTGAAATTCCCTGAGGCTCATTTTTACTAATTTTTTAATTTGTGTATCGATTGTCAGATAGGTGAAATCAGTAATGGCCTTTTTAGGATTTTCTGAAGTTGATATTTCATATTTAAACGGCATCAAAGAATGCTCTAACTGAACCTGTTGGTAATCATAATAAACACTTTGTGGCACATAAGTGTCCGCATCGTCACCTTTTTGAAACCGCTCTAAAGCCAGCATCAGAGCTCCACAACTATTTGTGAGTCGCTTTTGGCCTATCCTTATCATTCTGCCCAATTCACCTTCCTCAGTGATTCCGACATGCGGCCCATAAAAAATGAAGGCATCTCCACCATCCGGAATATGATGTGAGAAGGCCACCATCCCGGTAAATCCAGAATAAGGAAGCCCGCCGAGTCCTCCCATTGTAAAGGGGCGGCTGAGTACTCTTCTAAAGTCTGTCGAAACATTTACGTCGTCAGAACAAACCGAAGTGGCAAAGAGCATTTTCTTTAAATCGGTCTTATCTTCTTTTTCTAATAGGTTTAAATAGTTTTCTGTGATGTCTGCTCCTGTTTTAGCAGAGGGATAATGACGGAATACTTTCTCTTCAATATTCATAGTCATAAGGGTTAATAGTGAATTAATTTAAAAAAATCGCTTCTTGTTGAAGTATCTTCAAAAACGCCTCCGTACTCAATAGTGGTAGTCTTGCTCGTTTTGTCATTTACACCTCGACTCGATACGCATAGATGTTCTGCTTCCACTACCACTATGACACTTTCTGTATGCAGGGCATCTTTAAGTTCGTTGAAAATTTGTCTGCTCATGCGTTCCTGCACTTGGGGTCTCCGCGCATAATAATCCACAATCCTGTTTATTTTAGACAGTCCGATAACTTTACCACTTGATACATAGCCTACATGAGCTTTTCCGGTTATGGGCAGGAAATGATGCTCACAAGAAGAGTTAAAAGTGATATGGCTTTCTATAAGCATTTTATTGTAGTCGTACTTATTTTCAAAAACGGATAGTGTAGGTTTGTTTTTGGGGTCCAAACCTTTGAACAATTCTTTTACATACATTTTTGCAACCCGATAGGGGGTGCCTTTAAGGCTGTCATCTTCCAGATCCAGTCCCAATTCTTCCATAATGCATTGAAAGTGATGCTGGATGTTTTGTATTTTTTCATCATTTGATTTGAAAAAAGCATCTGGCCGCAATGGCGTTTCTATTGAAGATATCAGATGGTTGTCGCCATCAAATTCAAATCTTTCTAACAATTCGTTTTTCATAATTTCCTTTATTTCTCTATAAATTCGAGGACCATACTTTTCATATTGATTTGCCTGTAAAAGCAGGCTTTCCTATTTTTCCTCATCCGGTTGAAGGTGTGGCATGCACCACCATTTGTAAGTGTCACTTTGTAAACTATTGCATCCTGATCGCAATCAACCAAAATCTCATTCATCAGGAGAAAATTGCCGGACGATGCTCCTTTGACCCAAAGTTTTTTGCGGGAGGTGCTGTAAAAAGCGGCTACTTTATTTTCTATAGTGTACTTCAAAGCTTCTTCATTGACTGATGCCAACATTAAAATCTGTCCTGATCCGGCTTCCTGGACTGCTACAGGTAGCAGGCCACCTCTTTTTTCAAATTGTAAGGCCAGGCATGGCGACTCTTCTAATTCATTCATTTCACTTATTTTTAGGCCTGAAAACATTTATTTCACTAGGATTACCTGTTATAAATGCACCACCAATCAAATCAACGTAA
>LXQK01000144.1 GCA_001683905.1 Marivirga sp. ANT-B6 | reverse complement strand
TCTGTAACGGGAATATCCTTTAAGACAAACCATCGCGCGAAAGCACTGGCGGCCTCTTTGCCCATTAAACCACCCCCTATAATTCCTACCTTTACCTTCTTCATCTCTTATTTTTAAGATAAGCTTCCTATGACATCTTCAGCGCTGGCGCCTTTATGAACAATATTCATCAGTGCCCGGGTCATCGCTTTCGGATTTGGATGCTGGATAATGTTTCGACCGTAAACTATGCCTGCTACACCTTGTTGGATCAAACCTTCAGTTCGTTTTAAAATTTCATGATCTAAAGCACGACCTCCACCCCTGACCAACACTGGGATTTGAGATGCAATTTCAACAACTTTATGATAATCGTCTACATTCTCCGTCGGATCTGCTTTAATGATATCTGCTCCAAGCTCTACTGCTTGCCTCACAAGGGGAAGTATTTTTTGAAGATCTCCGTCTACCATATATCCTCCTGCCTTTTCGTTTGCCTGAAATACAAGGGGCTCAATCATTAGTGGCATCCCATAGCGTTCACAGGCAGGTTTTAGTTTAAGAATATTTTGGATACACTGATCCGTGACTTCTGGCTCATTAGGAATATTGAATAAATTTACTACCACGCAAGCAGCATCCAGGCGAAGAGCCTGCTCCACCGGTTGCACAATCATACGACTAAATAACTTTCGGGGTAGACTTGTACCATAGACATTGGCCACATCTGTCCGCAATACAAGTGATGGTTTAAACCTACCCGCTATTTCCTGAAGATGCTGCGCCTGCCCAATTGTCAGTTGGATAGCGTCAGGAGCTGCATCTACCAACACCTTGACAGCATCTGCAATATTTTCAATGCCCTTTAAAAAAGATACTTCATTGAAGAACCCATGATCAACAGCGACATCAAAGCATCTCTTTGATTCAGGGTTAAACAAACGATTTAAACGATACTGCTTCATAAAAAAAATTAAAGGTTATATTCCAGCGCTATCTCTCAAATAACCCCTTACAAACCTGGAGGCATTGGAAAACTGA
>LXQK01000143.1:9231-17394 GCA_001683905.1 Marivirga sp. ANT-B6 | reverse complement strand
GCAACACCAGGAGAAAACACAGTGGGAATGATGTTACCTTAACAATGACTCCTGCTCAACACTGTGTTTGTCCCCTAATTGTTTTTGTGTGCTGGCCACGTTTACCTACTCTTGTTCGTCAAACTTCACTTCTGTCCTAAGTATCTTATTTATTTTAGGTTGAATCCACCAAATTCCAATTGGAAAAAAGAATAGTCCCGCCATATAAGTCCCGTAGTACCCAAGGTCAACATTTCTGTTATTCTCAATCGAAGCAATTGCCTTTGATGTAAACCGAATTGCGTAGAAGAAACTGAATAAGCAATACAAATGCATTGGTATGTAAATCCAAACTTTCCATCCATAGTCCTGGTAGTTTTTGTCGGTTATGTTGTAACCTCCAACTGTCAGCCAAATGGTAATTAAATAAGCGGCCGAAATAAAAAAGTTAATTAGTAGGAAATTGAAATTTAGATTAACCCCGTTCGGCAGTCGGTTGTACAATTCCTCGTCAACTTTAATTATCCACAGAACGAAGAGAAGACCCCAAACAATTTGATAGTACATCTCGCTGTCCCCACCTGGAAAAAATACTGGAACAACAATCAAGTAAATAAATATCTGCCAATGTTGAAGTCTTAGTAGTTTATCCATTTACATTTTTTGAGTCAGTCAGTTTTGTCAACCGTTAATTTGAATTCCAAATTGTCCAACGTGGCTTGCACACAACGGTTAGCTATGAAACGTATGCGTCTAAATACATACATCTTTGTCCCATGTTGATGACGAAATTTAACAGCACACACTTTAAGAACCTAAAATATAGCATATGTTTTATAGCTTTTGTTAGCGGCTGGCTTACTTGTCCGTCATTAACTCTTTTACAATTCTCCTTGAATAATTACGAAGTCCACTCTTTGTATAAACGAGTCCGAAGTAAATAATAAGTCCGAATACAGCCCATCCTGGAATTATAAGAAATAATGCTTTGGAGTCACCTCTCGTAATTAGAAAGCTTACAATTGTCCACAGTGTAAAAAACGTAACGTAGAAACCTAATATGTATGGGAAAATCCCGTCATGTGGAACTATTTTACATTTAACAGTCACCCTGTTATTGTCCGTGTCCAAAAGGTTAAAAGTTATTCTCCCGTGAGCTTTAAATGGATTCAGCACTGATGGAATTCTTATTATCTCAAGTCGATTGTCCTTTATTTCTATTCCGTTAAAGTCCACGTTGTCAGAAAAAATATAATCAGTCCAAGTCTGTTTTTGTTTATGGTCGTAAAGAGTAGTAAGAATTCTTTGAGATGAGTTCTCAACGGTCAGTTCAAAATGTTCAGTTATTTTGTCGTTCAGTCCCATTTGTCATCGTGTACTAAATTGTCCCGTAAGCTTGCCGCTAACCGAAGGGATATGTTGACAAACTTGTCAACATATCCCTTCGAAAACCTAATCTAATGGATTTTTTTCATTTCTTAATATATCTGTCAGGCTATATTTTTCTGTCGTCCCAGAAGAACCAGGCCTTATGGCCGGTCCTAAAATTAATTTTTAGCTTATTGAATAAATCCTGTCATAAATTGATAATTAAATCAAATTTTGGTCCTGCCGTTGGTTTACAGAGGCTTGCTTTTTCTGATAATAGGTATTCCATCATTTTTCTGTTTTTATGAGGTATATACTTTTGTGAACCTGGTTTGGTGTTAGTTTCCAATACTTAAATGAGGCCTGTCTTGATTGTAAAGATCTTCGGGGTTTGGCTATTCATGGAAAGGGCTGTATCTGGAACTTGCCTGCAGTGTGATATCATAAGCAATTGTGGCATATAATTGTTATTTTGCGTGAGGGAATGTAGTGGAAAACCCGCAGCGGGCGGGTAGTGGGTGGCCGGATTTGGAACGTAATGCCCGACCCGCAGGGGCACGCCCAAATGTACCAAACGTAAAGGCGCGAAAATATGATAAATATGATAAATATGATAAATATATGGATACTAAGATAATTTGGATTTTCTTGCCTGTGCTCTTGTATCTGAGTGCGGGCTGTGAGAGGCGGCAGGACAGGTTGGGAAGGGCGCCTACCACTGAAGTGGTGGCGCTGGATTCGGGCACATTGGTGCGGGAGAAACCGGTACGGGTACAAAGTGCGCTGGAACAGGACCTGGTGAAGAAGGGACTGGTGAATGTGCGCGATCTGGACTCGACCATATTGGTGGATTTGAAATATACTACGACAGATAATTTTGTGGGGGTAGATGTGTATGGCGATTTTGACCAGGCTTATCTGCAGGTGGAGCCGGCCCGTAAGCTGGCCAGGGCACAGGCTTTACTCAAGGAAAAACATGCTGATTATACCTTGCTGATATATGATGCGGTGCGGCCACGGCGGGTACAGTATATTTTATGGGATACACTTCAGTTGCCGGAGCGGGAAAAGCCTAAATATGTGGCTGATCCGCGGGAAGGCTCGATCCATAATTACGGGGCAGCGGTGGACCTCACCATCGCCGATAGGAATGGCGCTGCCCTGGATATGGGAACTGTCTATGACTTTTTTGGGAAACTGGCCTACCCGACGCTGGAACAGGAGATGCTGCAGGCAGGAAAACTTTCCGCAGCACAGGTAAAAAACCGGGAGCTGCTGCGCGAGGTGATGGTATCGGCAGGGTTTACGCCGATAACCACCGAGTGGTGGCATTTCAACGCCATGTCGCGCAAGGCAGCGGATGCACAGTATGGAATTGTGGAGTGATTGACCTGCGGGCAGTGGAATGCAGCTAAACGTCGGTATTGGCAGCACTACCTATTGCTGAAGGCAGATAACACAACGCGTCAAACACGCGCTTTCCGAATACTACGGACGCCTGTCGCTGGACGCCAGGATAAATCTTTATCTAATTTTAAATCGAAAACCCTGGCTTGATAACCTATTGTGATGAACTCATCTCAGTCGAGGGCATTGATGATCTGATTTTCCCGGGTGCGTACATTGTATATAAACCCATTGACAATAGCATAATGCACTTTGTTATTTTCCTGCAGGATAAAGTTGGGCCGTCCATACAGTTGTACCGGATGGGCTTTTTCTGTGCCTGCTTTGACGATATTGACTGGCAATTTGTTGATGTACTCTTCGGCAGGCATCTGTGCTAATTGAACCGTTGTATGGCCTGCTGCCAATATCGCGTGCAGGTCGGCCTTCTCCAGCGCTTCGAAATTCTTAAAGACGCTAGCATACACTTTCCCTGGCAATGCCGTCATTCCTCTGGCATCAATTTCCTGATACCCATAAAAAACTGATAAATCACCGATGTCCTCGAGCGTACTGACATAAGAAAATGCGCGGCTGCCCTCATCGTCTTGTTCTCTCCTGTTGATACCCAGGTCGAGCATATACTGCTTACCTTCTACCGCCACCTGGGCGTTTCTAACGAGTAAATCGAATAGATAAGTTCGGTTGTCGGGGATACTAAAATACTGGTCGGTGTTGAAGTTTTTATAAGATTGTGTTGCTATGGATAAGAGACCCTGTAAGATGGCTACGAAGTTGATTTTGCGAATATATTGCTTTTCAGGATCATTATGGTAGCCTCCGGATTCAATGAGAATGGTACTGGTACCCCATTTTTGCATATTGTCGCCGAAGGCGCGTGGTTCATATTCATCGTCATATTTGGCCACCTGATTTGGTATGATACGCTGGAGCGTGTTGTTAAGGTCTGCTATCACCTGCATGGCATTTTCGCGCCCTTCATGAACTGACTTCTGCTCATCGTAGGCTGGTGCCAGGAAGGAGATGGTGGCAGGCTTGTTGGTTTTGCCCACGGTGTAGCGGGTATTTTGATCGTGCAGGTTGAAGCCAAAATCCGCCTTTAAGCTGTCCCTGACGCGCTTAAGCAATTGCGCCTCAGGGGCTTGTAGCCTCAGAGCATCCCGATTTAAGTCGATATCCATGGCGTTCCGCCGTTTAAACGCCTGTGCTCCGTCAGGGTTCAACATCGGGATGAAGTGGATAGTCAGTTTGTCGAGCATAATTTTTCGATAGGGATTTAGCGCATCAGAGGCACTGAAAAAATTAAAAATATCCATCAATGCCATAGTCGCTGTGGCTTCATCACCATGCATTTGCGACCAAAGCAGCACACTGGTCTTACCGGTACCCATAGACACCATGGAAATATCGCGTCCTTGCACGGACTCCCCTATCTTTTGGACCGTTACGCCTTCGATCCCTTTCATCTCCTGTAGCAGGGGTGCCAGGTCGCCGTGTTTAAACCTGCGATTGCTGATGGCTTGCTGGTGGTACTTTTTATAATTTTCGTAAAATGGGTTTTGATGATCCTTTTGAGGTATATGAGCAGCAGATAGGGACATGTATACGGTGAGTATGATTTGAAGTAGCATCAGGAAAAGTTATAAATTATTGCGCAAAAAATAGGCATACCTGGTATTTATTATATTTATTTTGACAGGTTTTTTTTTGAAATAAGGTAAAGTTCGGCAAATTCGCATCACCACGTTAAAATATCTTCTTATCCCTTAAATGCAAAATATTCTCGTCCTGTTGATTTAAAAGCCTTTTGGTCCTTAGATAACGGTCATGGTTATACCTGTCGTAGTTTGCAGCGGTGGTATCCAGGCTGCTGATATGCACATCACCAGAAGCGTGAATAAATTCATTGTTACCAATCCACATGCCGACATGTACAACTTTCTCACTTGTAGAGTCAGTAGCATTTCTACCGAAAAACAACAAATCGCCAGCCCGGAGATTAGAATAATTACGATCTGCATCTACCAGCCGCCCTGTATGTACCTGCTGCGAAGCGTCGCGCGGAATGACGACGCCATGCATAAAGAAAACCGTTTTGGTAAAACCACTACAGTCTACTCCTTTGTAGGAAGTGCCACCCCAGAGGTAAGGCAAACCCATGAAAGCAAATGAAGTCGCCACCAGGGTGTCACCCGTAGGATTTTGGGAGGCAAGCCATTTGTTGTAAAGCTGCGCTTCCGGTTTAGCAATAAATCCCGCTCTTCCATCAGGATATTTCACCTTATAGAAGCCATCTTCTTCGCCTGATAAAGCCATGATACTGCCTCCTACCAGATCAGAAACAGTCGGTGAAAACTCGTCTGGCGCCTGATAGGAAAAACCGACGGGATGGGTAAAGATGATCTTTTTTGCCCTGAGCCATATATCAAAATCCTGCTGGCCAAAAACTTCCAGCCCGCCGCTGTCTACCCATGCGAGGTAGCGATCGGGTGTCTGCACAAGGTACCATCCACCCTGCTTTTTAAGGATATGTAGTGGCGTCCCCATTGTAGCCTGCGTGGAAAGCTCTGCTGAATGACGGGGCTCTGAGCGTAAGTTGGCAACAGATATTTTTACCACGCCACGTATTTTTCCTTCCAAAGATGCTTCCGGCAGCACAGAGATACTGTCGATAAAAGCAATCCCCGCACTTTGAAGATTTGTACGTAATGAATCGACCAGATCCGGCCTCGTAGACTCGCCCTTGAGTAACAATCCTGCATCAGTAGCAACAGGTTCGATGTCAAATAAAGCCACTCGCCGATCTGGCGCATAGCTTGCTTTCAGCGAACTGATGATGTCGTTGGTTCTTGCTACTTCGTTCGTGGAACCACATGCCTGTATGATTAGTAAGCAAAACCAGCAAAGTGGAAGAAAAAGTGATTTTTGCATATTATTATCGAGTTATAACCGAAATATCATATTCAATTAATAATGATGAATGGCCTGGATTAGTTCATTAATATCATCGGGTTGATGCAGGCTATTGATGATAATACGGGTAATCAATGGATCCGTCGCCGATGGGTAAGCAAAACTAGAGATCATGATCCTTTCCGCCATTAAACGATCAGCCAGCGCATTGTTGGCAGTATAAAATACTGGATATGACAGTACATGCTGAAAACGGCCAGTGCCTTGAACGGCTGCCGCAAACTGGCTGACGTTACGAAATAGCTTTGCTCTGGCCGAATGATAGATCTCCTGTGCCCTGACCAGTGCATATAGATAAGCCGGGGAGGCCGGCGAGCTCCCGCCAAAAAAAGCACTATGTCGCAGTTTTTCGATTACGGCTGCTGAGGAAAGCACTAATCCTGCTGGTATTCCCAGCGCTTTTCCCATAGAGCCCACCACCACCAGCGTCACATGTGCAGGCGCCTTTACTTGCTGATAAATTCCTGCTCCATTAGGCCCTGTAACGCCCAGCCCGTGTGAATCGTCTATAACAACTGTATATTCCTTATCGTCAGGAAGGTCATATATCCACTGGAATGAATAGCTCAAGGCCAGCAAAGGATCCAGTGCATTGGTAAGGATAACCAAATGATGTGCTGCCACTGCCCGCACTTGCTCCTGTATGGTTCCTGCCCATTCGTGATACCTTCCCTGAATAAAATCCGCCGGCGTTCGCCACAAGGCAGGGTGCACATCGGGTGCGTATAGAAATGGCCCCTGCCCTTCGAGCATCCTGATCACCACCTGGCCTGCCATATACCCTGACGACATGGTCAGCGCAGCTTCAGCATGGGCAAAGGTAGACGCCCAATACTCTGCTTCCTCAAAAATTGCTAATTGCACATTTGAGTTTCTTGAGCTCGAGTAGGTATTGCCATAGGTATGAAGCCCTTCGACGATGAGATTGGTGAATTCTCTATTTCTGGTCATTCCCAGATAGGAAGTACCACTGAAATACAGGCACTTTTCACCGGCTACGTCGATAGTTCTACCGGGAATGGCGTTTGTTTTAACCATGAGTAGCTGGCTGGTTGACGAGTTGGGCACCGGTTCCGTTACGATCGGGATACTTTACATGGCCCGCTTCAATGGTTACCCCCTCAGCTACATCATGTTTCAAGAGCATGGCGCCATCCATATCTACATAATCCAGTAGTGGCAGCAGTTGCGCGATGGCCGATATGCCGACCGATGACTCGGTCATGCAACCTACCATCACTTTCATACCCAATGCTTTAGCCTCATCAATCATCCTGCGACCGGAGGTAAGGCCACCGCATTTGGTAAGCTTGATATTTACACCATGAAAATGCCCAAAACATTTCTTTACGTCGCTCTCCACAATACAGCTTTCATCGGCCATGAGGGGAAGTACCGATTTTTCAAAAACCTTTTTCATCCCTTCCAAATCATCAGCATGCATCGGTTGTTCTACAAACTCTACATTTAACGATTGAAAAGCTTTGGCATTGGCAATACTCTCTTCTACGCCCCAGGCACAATTGGCATCAACACGAAAAATAGCATCGGTATGCTTGCGCAGTTCTTTTACAATCTTTACATCTTCATTGGTACCCAATTTGATTTTGTATAAAGGCCACGGCACTTCCTGCATCTTTTTGACCATGTTTTCTACCGTATCAATGCCAATGGTATAATTGGTAATCGGGTTGCCGTAAATATCGAGGTTCCAAAGCTGATACAGCGGAAGCCCCTGCTTCTTCCCGTATAAATCATGCATGGCCAGGTCCAGTGCACATAAGGCAAACGTGTTGTGTTGAAGATGAGGCGAAACAACCGACCACAACGCTTCCGGCGTAAGGTGGCCATTGCTTTCAATGATACGCCGTATACCCTCCAATGCTTCGGTCATATTTTCTACACTAATGCCATAATACTTATTGGCCGTAGCTTCTCCAAAGCCACTGAAGCCACCATCTTTTAATTCTACAATTAGCGTACTTTGGATATCGTGGGAGCCATGCGTGATGGTGAATGTGTGTTTTAACTGTAAATCAAACGGATGAAAGGATAACTTCATGGCGTAAAAGTTGATGAATGTGGCTAAAATATAGATAAAGCAATGCCGGGACAAAAAATATGTGTAAAATATTTTAAGGCGTACCCACAGCAAATGGTGCAAGTTAGCGAAAAAAAAACCAGTCTGTTATCACTTCTTCTTACGAAAAATGGCTAATAAATATACAAAAGAAGAAACATTAGCCCCTTTATTTTTTACACCTCATCGATCCTCGAGGCCCAAATGGAAAAATTACAAACTAAATTGGTATTGTTAGGCCATCCTGCTACTTTAGCTTCAAAATTTTTGAACTAATCTTCGCTGACATCAATGATTCGAGTTATTTTTCTCTTCTTATTTTTCTCCATTTGTCATGTAGCGCTTGCGCAGACTGA
>LXQK01000143.1:0-9105 GCA_001683905.1 Marivirga sp. ANT-B6 | reverse complement strand
TCAGTAGACCTGTTGAAAGATATTGTCAAAACAAAAAAAGACACCACGTATTGGAGAAGATCAATGTCGACAGGCGCTAACTTGAACCAGGCTGCGTTTAGCGGAAATTGGAAAGCTGGTGGGAGCAACTCCATCGCATTGGGATTATTTTTAAATGCAAGGGCAAATTATAAGCGGGCTAAGATATCGTGGGACAACGACCTGCAGTTGCAATATGGTGTGGTAAAAAATGCAGGTGAAGATCTCAGAAAAAGCGTTGATGCCATCTTTTTAGATACAAAATATGGTTATGCAACCAGTAGTCATTGGAACCTTTTTGTCGCTGCCAACTTTATTTCACAATTTGGAAAAGGCTACAATTATGATGTTGACGCAGATGGCACGGACGAGCTCATCTCAAATTTTATGGCACCAGGATTCTTTACTTTATCGACAGGTTTTGAGTACAAACCAAAACCTTGGTTTTCAATTCGGTTTAGTCCACTTTCGCCCCGGCTGACCTTCCTGCTTGATGAAGAGGTAGGTTTGGTGGAACGGTACGGCGTACCAGAAGGTAAGCAGGTCAGAACAGAATGGTTTGCTGCTTTAATACAAGCAGATATTGACAAAGATATTGCCACTAATCTAAACCTGAAAGCCAGCTATCGAGGTTTTAGCAATTACGAAGATATATCGTGGAAGACTTTCGATCATCGCCTGGTAACATCTCTATCGGCAAAAGTGAATAGATTCCTGAGCGTAAACGTGGCAGGAATAGTTTTATACGACCGAGATCAGGATGCGAAAGTACAATACAGCCAGTCCCTGGCATTGGGTGTACTTTATAAATTGCAAAATTTCAAAGAAAAAGAGAAAAAATAGCGAAAGTATAGATCAGGATGCGTATTTTTAGATACATTATTCGTAAACAAAAAAAACAAGTGGACTTTAGCCGACGATTACTACCTATGATTGGGATTTGCTGTGGTATACTTTTTTTTGCAGCTTGTGATAAAGAGACGATTCCCGCTGAAGAATTTACGGGAAGGACTCAAACCTACCAATTGATCAAAGGTTCTGAATATGATATTTCAGGTACCATTACGTTTGAGGAAAAGGTCGACCTGAGCACCCGGATCACAATCAGTTTAAGTGGCACCAGCGGAGATATTTTTCATCCTGCCCACCTGCATCATGGTACGGTCGATGATGGTGGCGAAATGGCAGCCATGCTTACGCCTGTAGACGGCGCAACCGGAAAAAGTGTAACAGAATTAACGGCACTTGTTGATGGCGCGCCAATAAGCTATGCCCAATTGATTATTTTCAATGGTAGCATTAAAGTCCATCTGGATGATGCCGCCAATAAAGACATTATTCTGGCTTATAATAATATAGGATCAAATCCAGGTATAACCTCGGCGTTAACGCGGGAAATAACGCTGTGTAAAATGAAATAAAAGGTGAGATGTATCATTATCCTTTTTGTCTACTTGGTATATGACCTATTTCAAGCCATATTTGCAGATGTTTTACCGCGTCATTGATTACATCTGCCCCTGTCTTAGACTGGTATTGATAAGCTTCTTTTTCTCTTTAGCGGTTTCTGCTCAAGCGCAAAATTCGGGGACGCTTTCCGGGTATGTGACTGACGAAAAGACTCAGGAGCCTTTGTTTGGAGCTACCATTCTCTTAGAAGACAGTGGCCTGGGGACGGTTACGAACGAACTGGGGTTTTACGAAATTTTAAACGTTCCCACTAAAACCTATAACGTCAGGGCAAGCTTTGTGGGCTATTCCTCGCTCACCAAATATAACATCGTTGTTCGGTCTGCAGGAAATTCGCTGGTAAATTTTGCCCTTTCCGCCAGCAGCCAAAACCTCGAGGATGTCGTGGTTACTGCTAACCCCTTCCAAAAACAACCAGAGACGCCCCTTTCGATCCAGCGACTTTCTGCCGAGGAAATAGCTACCTATCCGGGGGGAAACAACGACATCGCCAAGGTAGTGCAGTCATTGCCAGGGGTTTCAGGCTCAGTAGGTGGTTTCCGCAACGACGTCATTATTCGGGGCGGAGCACCCAATGAAAATGTCTATTACCTCGACGATGTAGAGATACCCAACATCAACCACTTCAGCACGCAAGGGAGCGCCGGCGGCCCGGTGGGTTTACTCAACGTGTCTTTTATTGAAGGTGTAACACTAGCTACCTCAGCATTCAATGCACGTTACGACAACCCGCTGTCGGGTGTACTGCAGTTTGACCAGCGCCGCGGCAACGCGAGGAAGTTCCAGGCCAACTTAAGGGTGAGCGCAAGTGAAACAGCCCTGACTGCCGAAGGGCCATTATTTAAGGGGAAAGCAGAAGCCAGCAATACTACCTATATCGTCTCTGTCAGGAGAAGTTACCTGCAGTTGCTGTTTAAACTCATTGGCCTTCCGATACTTCCCGATTACTGGGATTACCAATATAAAATCAACCATAAGATTGATCAGTATAACGAACTTAACTTTATCGGCATTGGTGCCATTGACGATTTCAGCGTGCAGGCACCGGAAGATTTTGATGCGAGTCAACAGGCCACATTAGACCAGGTTCCTGTAATTAACCAATGGACAACAACGGCAGGCATAAGCTGGAAGAAAAGGTTTCAGGATGGGTCTGGCTACATGACCACGACCCTGAGCACCAACATCCTAAATAATGAATTCTCCAGATTTGAAGACAACGAAAACCAGGCAGGAAAGTACTTTAGTAATGCGTCGCGGGAGACGGAGCGGAAGTTCCGGTATGAGCAAACCCGCTTTATGGGTGCATGGACAGTCTCAGCAGGCCTTTCTTTACAACAGGCCTTGTATAGCAACCTCACCGAAGATGCCGTCAATGACTTCCGGTATGATTCGGCCATTGATTTCTTTAAGTACGGGCTATTTTTCCAATCCTCCCGGGCCTATTTGGACGACCGTGTCAGCATTTCGTTCGGCTTACGTGCTGATGCCAATAGCTTTACCAATCAGAAGAATCAACTGATTCAAACCTTATCGCCACGCTTATCAGCCTCCTATACATTAGACGATGCAAGGCGTTGGAGCATCAACGCCTCTTTAGGCAGGTATTACAAGATTCCACCGTACACTGTGCTGGGCTTTAGGAATAATGCCGGCGAATTGGCCAACCAGGATGCAAAATATATCCGCAGCGACCACCTGGTTGCCGGGCTGGAGTTTTTAAGTACGCCATCTTCGCGATTTACACTGGAAGGCTTCTATAAGAAGTACAATAATTACCCTGTTTCTATCATTGATGACATCTCTTTAGCCAACAAGGGGGCAGGATTTGAGGTTTTAGGAAATGAGCCAGTTTCGAGCGAAGGTGAAGGTAGAACCTATGGCATAGAGTTTTTATTTCAGCAGAAATTTACCAAAAACGTTTATGCTATTCTTGCCTATACCTTGTTCAAAAGTGAGTTTTCAACGAATGAAGAAGCATATTTGCCTTCAGTGTGGGACAGCAGAAATCTGCTCACTTTCACCGGTGGCTACAAATTTACCAACAATTGGGAGGTGAGCATCCGTAACAGGTTTATTGGTAAAACGCCATTTGCTCCGGTAGATGAGGAGGCTAGCCTGGAAGCTTATCCTGCCATTATTTTGGACTATAACCGCTTAGGGGAGCAGAAACTAAAACCATTTAACCAGCTTGATATCAGGATCGATAAAAAATGGAACTTCAAAAAGCTTTCTTTCAATGTGTACCTCGAGCTTCAAAATGTGCTTGCCCAGCAAAATCCTGAACCACCGAACTATGGGCTGGAAAGAGACCTGGAAGGTAATGTAACGTCACCCCGTAACCTGATCCAAATACCTGCCGGAAATGGCTCGGTATTGCCAACCATTGGGTTTGTCCTCGACTTTTAATCGGCTGTGACACAGAAAAGCAGGACATCTTTCGACGTTCCTGCTTTCATTCGTGAACATTTACCGGATTTCTACTATATGGTAAATACTTTATTGCCCACCATCACTTCCTGTGTTGCTTCATTAAATGTAGCCTTTTCACCTGTTCTATAGGCGGCATTGGTCATTATTAATGCGATGGAGTGATAGTAGCCAGCTTCTACAGGCGCATTGGGTGTTTTACGGGAGCGTACACATTCCATCCAGTTGCGCATATGCGCATTGGTTAGCACGTCGCCACCGGTATTAGAGCCTGTTTCCGCCTTCATGCTTTTCGAGGCAAGTTCCATCTCAGGAAGCAGGTTTGCTTCCATCTGCATAGCACCAGCCTCATTGGCTTTCATGCCGCCTGTAGGCGTCACTTTATTCTGATCGATATCAATCATGCCACCATTAGAATAGTATAACTCTTTTGTACCTCCAGCGGAATTATGGAATCGTGAACTGTAAACCACCTGAAATCCCGAAGAAGGATCATCTGATGGACCGTAATCGAAAACAGCCGTTAAGGTATCGGCATTGGAGCGGCCATCTTTCCATTGATAAATGCCACCATTGGCCACCACACTTCGCGGGTGTTTTAGTCCACTAAACCAGTGAACGGTATCGATCTGATGTGTCATCCACTGACCCGGTATGCCGGAGGAATACGGCCAAAACAGTCGATACTCGAGAAACTTTCTGGGGTCATAGGTGTCGGCGGGCCTGCTTACGACAAATCTCTCCCAGTCGACATCACTCCTGTTTAGGTTCTTCACCAACGCAGGGCGGCGCCATCTTCCGGGCTGATTTACATTCCAGGTCATTTCTACCATGGTCACAGGGCCAAATTTGCCACTTTGGATAAATTCAGCTGCCGCGTTATAGTTGGTTCCACTGCGGCGTTGCGTGCCTATCTGCACTATTTTCTGGCTGTCCTTGACGGCCTTTAGAACATTGCGCGCATCGGACATTGTCTCTGCGAATGGTTTTTCGCAATATACATCACAATTCGCACTTACAGCTTCTATAGCATGGTAGGCATGTTGGAAATCTGCTGTAGCAATGACTACCGCGTCAAGATCCTTCATCTTGTAAAGCTCATCGTTGTTCAGGCACGCTTTGATCTTATGGCCTATCTTTCCTTCAATATAACTTTTTCCCTCTTCGCGTCTTTTTTTCCAGATATCAGAAACAGCGATGATATCAAAATTCAGTTCTTTACTGGCCCCGGTAAAACATGGTAAAAGGGTATCTTTCGTGCGGTCTGCAAAACCTACAATACCTACATTTACCCTATCGTTTGCACCAACGATTCTCGCATAGCTGCTTGCGGGGAAACTCATAGCGCCAATGGTGATTCCGGCACTTCCGAGGGCAGCTTTCTTAAGAAATTCTCTGCGTGATGTATCTTTATTTTTCATGATATCAGTTTTTAGTTCAGTTCTTTGATTTTGATACTACGGAAATACACGGTGTTTCCGTGATCCTGCAATAGGATATGTCCTTTTTCAGCCTCACCGAAGTTTTCCCAATCTTTGTATTTACTGTTGGCTACCAGATCCCTAAACGCCTCCGACCCTCGCTCATATTCCAGCACCTTGATGCCATTGAGCCAATGTTCCACCTTATTGTCAGGATTTACTACCAATCGGGCATGGTTCCACTCCCCTACAGGCTTAAGAAATCGCTTTTCTTTTAGCGAGGTTTTTAAATCGTATAATGAGGCCAAAGTTCTGTTTCCATCTTTTCCCATTTTTGCATCAGGATGCTTCTCATCGTCCAAAATCTGGTACTCCAAACCAATGGCTGACGCATTGGCAATGTTCTCTTTTTCTGTTACAAAATATTTGATACCACTATTGGCGCCATCGGTGATTTTAAATTGCAGTTGCAGCTCAAAAGCATCAAACTCCTTTTCCGTCACAATATCACCGCCATTAACAGATTCTCCCCCACCCGACTCAACGACTTCAAGGACACCATCTTCCATTTTCCAGCCCGCTTCAGGAAAAGAATCTTTATAGGCACCCCTCCAGCCTTCACTAGTTTTTCCATCCCAAAGCAGGCTCCAACCTTGCTCTTTTTCCTGATCGGTCAGGGTATTTGGAATGAAATTGACAACAAAAGCATCATGCGACTCATCAGGCTCCAGATTTGTCGTCTTAATCCTGATATTTTTCCACTTGATTTCCTTACCGGCATCTTTTGCATCACCAATAGAATGCACCTGCAGGGCGATTATCCCCTTTGGCGTCATATCATCGACGACACTTGACACGGGTACGCCATTGATCCAGGTCTTGATATAATTTCCTATACTCTCTATCTTGGCTTTGTTCCACTCCCCGTTCTTAAAGGCATTCTGCGCCTCCGGGTTTAGCGATAACGGATAGATCCATCCCCTTCTGGCTTCATCATAGATGCCGCCAGACCATTTTCTGTCTGATGGATCAAGCTCAAACTGGTAGCCATGCACCCTGCCATCCATCACACTTGAATCGGAGAGGCTTCTAAACTGCACACCACTGTTGATATCACTATTTAACATCACGTCAAATTCCAGGATAAAGTCACCATATTCTTCTGTTGTAGCTAAAAAACTGTTCGGGGAATCAGTAACCGTGGTTCCGACTATCACGCTATCAACGACAGTAAAGGGTGCATTACCATTGATCTGCGTCCAACCTGTAAGATCGGTTCCATTAAATAGATTGACCCAGCCATCATCTGTCTGAACTGTTTCATTTTTAGGTGTTGTAGTACACGCCGAAATCCCCCCTGCCAGCGTTGCTGCCATGAGGAACCAGGAGAAAGTTGTATGCCTTAAATTCATAAGTATTTGTTGGTTAATTTTAGAATACTCTATTGAAAAAATCCACATTTTCCAGTTTTCCCGGAGCTCGATATATATTAAAAGAAGCATAGGATCAGGACTTCTTATTTTACCGAATGTTGAATATTATGTAAAAAAATTTAGGAAACAAGCATTAAATACTAATAGAATAGCAAAAACAGAACTATTTTTATTGGGAACGTTACCAATTACATATTTTTCGTTATAGGTATAAAGAGACATAGCTACAACGCTTATTCCTTATCGATAAATAACCACAATGATGTAAACAGAATTGTACACAAGTAGGAAGGTACCTAAAAAGGTAAAGCCACCCCACCCTGGAAAGATGACGGTGGCTTTATCTCAACCAGCTATGGAATGGATTTACAGCATGTTGGTGAGAAATAAAATCGACCACGGTACAAAGACACCCATTATTCGCTAAACTTCAAATCTGCAACGCCATACCTTTTCATTTTGATGTTGAAAAGGTGTCGAATTTAGAAAGCGGGATATCTTGTAAAGGATGTTCGCCTCCTGCCTCTCCTGGTCACGTGGGAACCCATTAATTAAACCTGCTTTTTTACTACCACTAGTAAGAAATAAGATTAACTATTTTATAAATTCATAGATAATATTTGTAATAATTACATTATGTTCGCAGAAACAATAAATAACTTTACCTATTAATTTACTTGCCCTGTAGCTATTCATAAGATAAACCAAAAGCTGCAGCGGATCACAATACGCAATCATGACTTTTTTTACGCACGATATTCAACTGCTTATTATTGAAGATAATCCCGGCGATTATTGTCTGATTAAGGAATATATTGATGAGCAACTCAGAAATCCAGTCATAAGACATGTTTTGAATTTTGCTCAGGCAAAAGATTTGCTGCAAAGGGAAATACAATTTGATGCCATACTTTTAGATCTTTCATTGCCCGATTTAAGTGGAACAGCGTTGGTAGAAGAAATGATCGCCCTATCGGGGATTATACCGATCATTGTGCTGACAGGCATAGTAGACAAAGAGTTTGGAATCAAAACGCTTTCTATGGGCGTTTTAGATTATCTGCTCAAAGATGAACTCAACGGACCTCAGTTGATCAGGAGTATCTTTTACAGCATAGAAAGGAAAAAAATCAACATCAAACTCCACAGCTCGGAAGAAAATTATCGCAACCTTTTCCAATACAGTCCACAGCCCATGTGGGTTTTCGATCTCGAAAGCTTGTATTTCGTCCATGTCAATGATGCTGCCGTAAACCATTATGGATTCACCAACGCTGAGTTCCTAGGCATGACCATCAGGGATATCATTCCTACCAATGACATAGCCGCTTTTGAAGATATTATTGAATCACATAAGATGAACCTGGCATATTTTACCGCATTGGTGCACCATGTCCGGAAAGATGGCAAACTTATTCATGTAGATATCCAAAGCAATCCGATAATCTATAATGGCAGGAAGGCCCGACTGGTGTTGGCTACAGATATCAGCGACCGTATGCAGTATATCAAGGCGATTGAAGAGCAAAATAAAAAACTACAGGAGATTGCCTGGATACAGTCACATGTCGTGCGGGCACCATTGGCGCGACTGATGGGAACAATAGAGGTGCTGAAACACCAAAATCAGGACATCCCCGCCAATGCATTGTTCGATAGCATACTAAGTTCTGCCGATGAACTTGATGGTGTATTAAGAGAAATTGTTAAGAAATCTGAACAAGTAAAAAATAATCCTTCTGATGAAACTCAATGTTCAAATTATAGATGATGATCAAGTGATCATCTTTCTACACAAAGTCATCATCAAAAAAAGTGGGTTATCCGCGGATCCTGCTATCTTTAGTAATGGACAACAGGCACTCAACTCTCTTCTACAAAACTTTCAACAGGGTGAAAGATACCTGATCTTTCTCGATATCAATATGCCTGTGATGGACGGGTGGCAATTTCTGGATGAGATACAAAAGCTGCCCTTCGAAAAGTCGATTATGGTCGTCATGGTTACTTCCTCTATCGATGCTTCCGATAAAATAAAAGCAAAAGTCTATAGTCAGGTGATCGACTTTATTGAGAAGCCATTAAAATTCGACGCCTGTAATAAGCTCATTCAACTGCCTGAGATTGCTCACTTTCTTTAAAATTATAAGTAAAAATTGCCGGATTTTTGCATCGCTTCTTCAGCGATCAAGCTGCGAATAAATTAAAAAAGCCACCTTATCCGGGAGGACAAGAGTGGCTTTTTGTATCAACCAGCTATGGAATGAGATATAAAGGTAAGGCGCAGAAATCACATTAGAAAATCTGCACGGAGAAATTCCGGGACTATTCGT
>LXQK01000142.1:3179-7343 GCA_001683905.1 Marivirga sp. ANT-B6 | reverse complement strand
TACGACGATTGAAGGGATATCGTCCCTGAGTAACAGCATACAATCAACGAAATCATCCGCATTCATTGATCCACGTAAACTATCTGCTATATTCCAAAGGGTTTTTCCCAGTTGTTGCTGTTATTTATTTAATGAAACACCGCTTAAAAAATCAATAAAAAAAGGGGCGTCCTTGTGAGACATCCCCTTTTTAGTACCCTCCTGAGCAAAAAAGTTTGTTAAACCTCATTATATACAGGTTTTGAGCTGCCCAAACGTTTCAACTATCCACTGTTAACATGGCCGAAGCAATGATCCATCGAAGATGAATTGAGGTCCAGTTTCACGACGAGCTTCACTCGGCATTTAAAATTTGTTAGGTTTAAGAAACTGTAACACTCAAGCGGGTATATTTTCAGTATTTTAATTCCTGCTGTTACTACACCAATCTCATACCGATTAGTTCCTGCAAACTAAATACAAATTTTTGTGATGTAAAAAGGAATGTAAGAATATGTTATCCATTCACAGTACGCATCGGCATACAGAGAAGATGTAACATGAAGACACTGTCCAGGAACCGCAAACTTTATCTTGATCATTTCTAATTAATTTGATATTTGAGTGTTAATTTTTGACCTTTGGAACGCTAAAAACCTTAAGCCCTATCATGACACCAAAAACTTTTTTTACACCTGGCCCCTCAGCCTTATATTTCACTGTCGAAGATCATATGAAGCAAGCGCTAAAGGAGCAGATTCCCTCGATCTCTCACCGAAGTAAGGCTTTTGAAAGCATTTATGCAGAGTGTGTAGAAAATTTAAAGCAATTGCTCCAGGTCCCTGCACATGTTCACATATTCTTTACAGGTTCTGCTACGGAGATTTGGGAAAGAATTATCCAAAACTGTGTGGAAAAAGAATCCTATCACTTGGTCAACGGTGCTTTTTCCGCGCGTTTTCATGAGACGGCATTAGAACTGGGCAGGAAAGCAGAGAAGACAGCAGCACCTTATGGCCGTTGTGTTAAGCAAGAACATATTCGGATACCAGAAACAGCGGAACTCATCGCTTTTACGCAAAATGAAACCAGCACGGGGGCGGCGCAACCGCTGGAAGATATTTATGCCACGAAAAGAAAGTACCCAGAAAAGTTAGTGGCTGTTGATGTAGTGTCTACTTTGCCATATATCAACTTAAACCACGATATAATTGATACTTCATTTTTTTCTGTTCAAAAAGGCTTCGGCCTCCCTGCTGGATTAGGGGTATGGATAGTCAACGAGAAATGCATAGAAAAAGCCAAAAGCCTACAAGAAAAAGGCTACTCCATAGGATCTTACCATACCTTACCTGCGCTGTTGGATAAAGGTAAAAAAAATCAAACACCGGAGACGCCCAATATATTAGGCATTTACTTATTGGCGAAAGTTTGCGGGGATATGCTACGTAAAGGTATAGATACGATCAGAAAAGAAACCGATTACAAAGCAGCCGTACTTTATCATGCAATTAATCAACATCATGCCTTCACTCCTTTTGTATCTGATAGCGCTTATCAATCCAAAACGGTAATCGTCGCCAATACCCAGACCGATTCGTTAGAATTTATTCAAAAGTTAAAAGAGAAAAATATGCATATCGGCAGTGGCTATGGATCTTATAAAAATAGCCAAATTCGAATCGCAAATTTTCCTGCCCATTCCAAGGAGCAGGTGGAAATGCTGGCAGATGAAATCGCTGGTTTATAGCGATAGATTCTGTATTTTTGCAAAAATAAAGAAAAATGTATCCTCTAAAGAAAATAATGGTAGGGCTTGATCTTTCTGAGATGGATGCCACACTAATCAAATTTGCGTCGTTTGTTGCCAACACAGCCAAGACAAACAAGATCTACTTTGTAAATGTGGTTAGAAGCTTGCATATCCCAGATGAGGTTTTAAAGGAATTTCCTAATCTAACTGAAATAGCCATAGAAGAACGAAAGCTTGCAATGAAGGCACTGGTAGAGCAGCATTTCGGCAATATAAATGTCGAGGTTTCTTACGTAATAAAAGAGGGGGTGCCTTCCAAAAAAATCCTGCAATGGGAGGTCGATAAAGATATTGATCTCATTATTTTGGGCAGAAAAACCACTTTAAAAGGAAAGGGTTTCCTGACCCAGCGGCTCGCCAGAAGGGCGAGTTGTTCTTTGCTTATTGTTCCTGAAGGTGCAGAATTGGGCGTTAAGAAGATCATGGTTCCAAGCGACTTTTCCGAACATTCAGTCATAGCCATGGAACAAGCGATTGATATTGCAGAGCGTAATGGCCCCGGCGTTGAAATTCTTTGTCAGAACGTATATACGGTCCCTGCAGGGTATCATTATACCGGCAAATCGTACGATGATTTCAAAGAAATCATGAAGAATAATGCCCGTAATGATTACAAAAAATTCATAAAAAAAATCGTAAAGAAAGGGATTAAAATCAAAACCATCTATACCCTGGATGAAAATGAAGACCCTGTGGAAGATATCCACAACATGGCCTTAAAAACCAAGCCCGACCTGATTGTAATCGGTGCAAAAGGCAGAACTGCTACAACCGCGTTATTTTTGGGAAGTATGGCAGAGCGGCTAGTTCAGTTGATCAATAAGTTTCCCTTGCTGGTGGTAAGGCCAAAAGGTAAAAATGCTGGGATACTGGATTACATTCTTGAATTGTAGATCATATTCTCCGGAGATGAAAATCATTTGCTACCGGAATTACCCTTTTGCTTATTTAACTGTAACTTATGTAGCATAAAAAATTTTTATTTGTAACTGAAGCACCATGAAGAAGAAATTTATTCCGTTTATCTGCCTATTTATCTATTTATCTTTTCAGCAAAAAGAAACATTATATTTCCCTGAAAAGGACCTCGGACCGCTTTTCGAAGCTGTCCAGATGGAAAGACTGTATAAAGATTCTAAGACTTTCGCTGATAATATTCCCAAAAAGGCTCCCGACAAAATTCTTGCCGACTTCCTGCAACAAAAATCTGCACCTGGGTTTGACCTCAGGAAATTCGTTGAAGAAAATTTTATCATTCCACAACCCATAGACCTGCCACCTGTTGAAACAGCTACGGTAACCATGGCCGAACACCTTCCCCAGCATTGGAAGTACCTCACCCGACCGGCAGATACTGTTTCTGGGTATAGCAGTCTGATCCCACTTCCTAATGCGTATGTGGTACCTGGTGGCCGATTCAGGGAAATATATTATTGGGACAGCTACTTTACCATGTTAGGGCTAGCTGCCTCAGACCGAAATGATTTGGTAGACAACATGCTTGCTAACTTCACCTTCTTAATCGATGAATTAGGGTTCATTCCTAATGGCAATCGTAGCTACTTTCTCAGTCGATCTCAACCTCCATTTTATTCATCTATGGTCATGTTGCAAGCGTCTTTAAAAGGTGATCAGGAAGCTGCAAAATATTTGCCACAACTTAAAAAAGAGTATGCGTTTTGGATGAAGGGATCGGAAACTTTGAAAGGCAACCATGTAGCAGATGGCAGAGTAGTGAAACTGGCTAACGGAGAAACGCTAAACCGCTATTATGATAATGAGCCCGTTCCCCGACCCGAGTCTTATTATGAAGATGTGCACCTGGGTGATAATTTAACAGAAACGGAAAAGACAGCCTTATATAGCAATATTCGGGCTGCTTGTGAGTCCGGCTGGGACTTCAGCAGTCGCTGGTTTAAAGATGGACAAAATCTGGCTACCATTGCCACAACGGAAATTGTCCCTGTTGATCTTAACGCACTTCTTTATCATTTAGAATCATCCATCGCGCAACTATCGAAGATAAATGGTGATAAAAAAGCAGCGGCAACATTTTCCAGTAAAGCCGCCAGCAGAAAAAAGGCGCTGATGAAGTATTGCTGGAACGACGAGAAGGGGTTTTTCTATGACTACAATTTCGTGGATAAAAAGCAAACTGACGCGGTAACGCTTGCTGGAGCTTATCCTTTATATTATAAAATGGCCGATCAGGCACAGGCGGAAAAGGTTGCTTCTCATATAGAAAAACACCTACTATTACCCGGAGGTCTGGTTACTACCCTGAAAAAAACAGGACAGCAGTGGGACTATCCGAATGGCTGGGCGCCGCTTCAATGGATCGCTATAGATGGATTAAAGAACTACGGGAAGCG
>LXQK01000142.1:0-3017 GCA_001683905.1 Marivirga sp. ANT-B6 | reverse complement strand
ATGGAGAAGTACAATGTGGCTGATTTAAGCCTGGATGCTGGTGGTGGCGAGTATGATCTTCAGGACGGCTTTGGCTGGACCAATGGTGTGGCCATCGCATTGATCAACCAAAAGAAGCAAAAATAAGTGTCAAATTATTTCGCTTGCTATTTCAAATTTGCTTTTGAATTGATGAGAATCTTTTTAATATTAGAAGATTATTTTCTGATGCTTGTGATATTAAAATAATTTCTTCTCTCCTACTCCTACGTTGATCATATGGAAAAACCAAGGCTAAGTTTTTGGCAGGTTTGGAACATGAGCTTTGGTTTCTTAGGTATCCAGTTTGGATTTGCCTTGCAAAATGCTAATGTAAGCCGGATTTTTGAAACGCTCGGTGCTGAAATTGATGATATACCGGTCTTATGGATTGCCGCTCCCGTAACAGGCCTGCTAGTGCAGCCTATCATTGGGTATATGAGTGATCATACCTGGGGAAGGTTAGGAAGAAGGCGAATCTACTTCCTGATAGGGGCGATTTTTGCTTCGATTGCTTTGGTATTTATGCCAAACTCTTCTGCACTCTGGATGGCGGCGGGGTTGCTCTGGATTTTGGATGCATCCATTAACGTATCAATGGAACCCTTCAGAGCTTTGGTTGGCGACATGCTGCCGTCAAACCAGCGTACTACAGGCTTTGCCATGCAGAGCTTTTTTATTGGAACAGGCGCGGTAATCGCTTCAGCACTCCCCTATATGCTTACCAATTATTTCGGGGTTTCCAACACAGCGCCGGCGGGAGAAATCCCACCTTCAGTAGAAATCTCATTTTACCTTGGTGGTGCAGCTTTTTTACTTGCTGTGTTATGGACCGTAGTAAAAACCAAAGAATATCCCCCTGACGTCTTCAAAACGTTTGATCCGATAGAAAATGAAACGCATGTTTCTAAGGGCTTGTTCAACGAAATCTGGCATGACTTTTTAAAAATGCCTAAAACCATGGTACAGCTTGCCTTTGTACAGTTCTTTTCGTGGTTTGCATTATTTTCAATGTGGATCTATAGCACTGCAGCAGTAACAAAACATATTTACGGCACCAGCGATACTACATCAGCACTTTACAATGAAGGCGCCGATTGGGTTGGGATTTTATTTGCTGCCTACAATGGATTTGCGGCCATAATGGCTTTTTTATTACCGCCACTGGCTAGAAAAACCAGTCGTAAAACAGTGCAAATGGCTTACAATGGATTTGCGGCCATAATGGCTTTTTTATTACCGCCACTGGCTAGAAAAACCAGTCGTAAAACAGTGCATATGGTTTGCCTTTTCAGTGGTGGCGTAGGTTTGGTGTCGATGTATTTCATGCCGACTCCAGAGCTGTTATTGGTTTCGATGTTAGGAATTGGATTGGCCTGGGCCAGTATATTATCCATGCCTTACGCCATATTAGCAGGAGCCTTACCAGCCCATAAAATGGGCATTTACATGGGCATTTTTAACTTTTTCATTGTCATTCCACAGATTACGGCAGCAGGTATACTCGGATTTATCACGCAGGAGTATTTTGGCAACGAGGCAATTTATGCCATCATGCTGGGTGGAGCTGCTATGGTCCTTGCAGCTATCCTGGTTTTACTGGTCAATGATGTAGATGAGGAAAGAGCGAAAATGAGGGCGCAAACATCTTATAATTTCAGACCGTCATCATAATGCTGACGCTAAATGGGTAAAAGGTGAGCCTTTAACTTCTAACTATTTGTTCAAAAGAGGTGCCTCCCGAAGCTTATCCATTAAATCGTTTAGTTGACTTACTTCATTTTCAGGCATTGCAGCCAGTTTCTTTTCAAATTCCGCCAGGGCAATATCCAGTTCCGCAAGGTAGTCCATACCTTTTGGCGTAATTAATACATCAACTGCGCGGCGATCTTTGGGGCAGGTTTTTCTTTCTACCAGGCCTTTATACTCCAGTCTGTCAACGATCCGGGACGCATTAGACATTCTGTCGATCATTCGATCAATGATCAGGTTGATTGTGGCGGGCTTATTATTCTGGCCTCGTAGAATTCTCAAAACATTATATTGCGGTGCCGTTATGCCGAATGGCTTAAAAAGTAAGGCGTGCTGCTCCTGCACCCAGCTCGTGGTAAAAAGTAAGTTTACAATTACTTTGCTATACTCATTCTTAAACTTCTTTTGCTTAATATCATCTTCTATAGCCATACCTTTAATTTCATCAAAATAAGGCGAAAATAAGCATTGTGCAGTAAATAAAAAAGCCCTAACGGTTATGTTGAGGTATTTTTATGGACATTTTGGTAAGTATTTCTAAGAAAAATGTATTTACCTATCGATTTCCTGCTTTGTCTTTGAGTCTTCCTGCACCTTTTTTTCTCTATATTCCCTTTTCTTATGCTGCATTTTATCTTTCCTTTTTACGTGCTTCTCCTTCCTTTCCGCCTTCATCTGGTTAAACTTTGCAACCTGCTCTTCGTTAAGAAGCGTTGCTACCTCCCGTTCCCAATCGGCTCGTACATTGGCAATTTTTTCCCGCTCTTCTTGCTTCACTTTTTGGTTCTCTTCTCTGATTACGCTTAGCTTCTGCTGCATCTCAAGGTTTAATTCCTCCACCCGTTGGGCTTGCTCCTCGTTTAAGGCAAGCTGAGTGGCAAGGTTCTCCTTTTGGATTTCTGCCCTTCTTTCGGGACTTACTTTTTGTCGCTCCTGAGCTTGTGCAGTATAGGTAAACACGACCATCATCATTACTATTAAAGGCTTTTTCATCGTATTAAAATTTAGTTACTTAATCTGTTATGTCGGTTAGCGTATATATTTTAAAAAAGGTTTAATTCAATCATCATATTAATTTCACCTATTCATACCATATACAACACTTCATTCCAATTTTGATGCCAAAAGATGAATTTAAAATGGATGTTAAACCCTTTATCCAAAATGCAAACTTAGGAGCCATTATCTTATCCCCATTTTGTGAAATCTTAAATCATCGATATTGTATTTGAAATTGCATAGCATTA
>LXQK01000141.1 GCA_001683905.1 Marivirga sp. ANT-B6 | reverse complement strand
TTAACTTTTAATTATATTCGGGACATCGATAAATTATGCCTTCTGATAAAATCAAGTGATGCAAATTTTTACCTGACTTTCCCATTGCGTGTATCCAAAAACTTAATCTAAAATTATCTATTAAATCGAAACTTCAAAGCCGGCAATTCGATCAATCGATCTGGCGATGAAATTTCTGAGCCCAATTTCAAAATTCGAAAATTTACTTATGAAGAAAAAATTGTTTTCAGCTGCTTTAATAATGCTAAGTCTGACATCTTTTGCACAGGAAATATTTCCTGTAAATGGCGTGCACGATGAGCGCTCCATTACCTATGTCTTCACCAATGCCACCATTATGGTAGACCATCAAACGAGGGTTGAGCTTGGCACACTGGTGATCAAAGGTAAAAAGATAGAAGCGGTAGGAAAAAATGCCGCTATTCCTAAAGGTGCCATAGTGGTCGATATGGCCGGAAAATACATTTATCCCTCTTTTATAGACTTAAACACCAGTTACGGTTTGCCCGATGTAGAAATGCCCTCCCGCGGCTATGGCCCTCCTCAGTTGGAATCCAATAAAAAGGGCGCCTACAATTGGAATCAGGCGATACGGGCTGAATATAGCGCTATTGACGAATTCACCGTTGATGAACTAACAGCGGCATCTTATCGAAATATTGGCTTTGGCAGTGTATTGACGTACAAGCCAGATGGTATTGCCCGTGGTACTTCTGCGTTGGTGGCGCTTTCCAATGACAAAGAAAATGAGGTGGTGTTAAAAGATTGGGCTACAGCACAGCTGTCATTCAATAAGGGATCGTCACAGCAAAATTATCCGTCCTCATTGATGGGCTCCATTGCGCTGTTAAGGCAAACCTACCTCGATGCGGCCTGGTATACAACACCTGCCAACAAAGCGATGTATGACCAATCGTTACAAAGCCTAAACGCGCAAGCTACACTACCTCAAATTTTTCAGGTAGACGATAAATTTGATTTGCTCCGCGCGGATAAGCTAGGTGATGAATTTGGCATACAATACATTATGTATGGCAAGGGTGATGAGTATCAACGTATTGCCGATGTAAAAGCGACGAACGCGCAACTCATTGTACCATTGAATTTTCCGAAGGCTTATGAGGTAGAAGACCCCTACGATGCTATGGTGGTTTCACTGGCTGACATGAAACATTGGGAGCTGGCGCCATCTAATTTGGGCACATTGGCACAACATAAGATACCCTTTGCTATTACAGCCGATAGATTAGAGGACAAAGCTGACTTTCTTAAGAACATCAGGAAAGCAATAGCTTTGGGCTTATCTGAGCAGGAAGCACTCAAGCCCTTACCACCACACCAGCGCAAATGATCAAAGCGACTGCCCTGATAGGCAGCTTACAGCAAGGTAAGCTTGCTAATTTTATTGTTACATCTGCTCCAGTTTTCGACGAAGAAGCAGTCATATATGAAAATTGGATTCAAGGAAAAAAATATACGATAGAAGATAAAGATATCGCTGATTTTGCTGGCGTATATGATTTAAAAGTGGCCGATTTAAGTCCTTTCGAACTAGAGATCTCAGGTAAGGCAACCAAACCGGAATTTAAAGTAAAGAAATTAGAATACATGGCTAAGACAACGGGTACTTTGGCTAAAGAGATGATTGCTCTTCAGTTTAAGGCCGATTCAACGGCGCAGGGAAATATCAGACTCTCGGGTTGGGCTACAGGGAAAAACTTCAAAGGTGAGGGACAACTTGCCAATGGAAATTGGGTAAAATGGGAAGCTTCCTATCAAAAAGACATCGAGAAAGAGGCTAAAAAGGAGAGCGAATTCGATTCTCTGAAAGACACCATGCTGGGCCAGGTGATCTTCCCATTCAACGCTTATGGCGTGACCGAAAAACCCGTCCGAAAAAAATACCTGCTAAAAAATGCCACCGTATGGACCAATGAAGTGGACGGCATCATTGAAAATGCCGATGTATGGGTAGAGAATGGTAAAATTAAGCAGGTAGGAAAAAATCTAAATGCCGCTGGTGCCGAAGTCATTGATGGCACAGGCAAACACCTTACCTCAGGTATTATTGACGAGCACTCGCATATCGCCATCGATAAAGGCGTAAATGAAGGGTCGCAGGCAGTGACGGCAGAAGTACGGATAGGCGATGTGGTAAATTCTGAGGACATTAATATTTACCGACAGTTAGCCGGTGGTGTCACTGCCGCACAACTTTTACATGGCTCGGCAAACCCAATCGGTGGCCAGTCGGCATTGGTAAAGCTACGATGGGGTGTATCGCCCGAAGAGATGAAAATTCAGGATGCACCACCTTTTATAAAATTTGCGTTGGGAGAAAATGTCAAGCAATCCAACTGGGGTGACTTTAATTCCATCAGATTCCCACAGACCAGGATGGGCGTGGAGCAGGTATTTTACGATGCTTTTACCAGGGCAAAAGAATATAAGCAGGTTTGGGCAACTTACAATAAACTTTCAGCTAAAGAAAAAAGTAAAGCAATTAAACCCCGACGAGACCTGGAGCTGGAAACTTTGGTCAATATCCTGGATGATAAACATTTCATTTCCTGCCACTCTTATGTGCAATCAGAAATCAACATGCTTATTAAAGCGGCTGAAGACCTGGGATTTCGGGTGAACACATTTACCCATATTCTGGAAGGCTATAAAGTAGCCGATAAGATGAAGCAACATGGTGCCGGTGGGTCTACGTTTGCCGACTGGTGGGCCTACAAGTTTGAAGTTAGAGACGCTATTCCTTACAATGCTGCACTGATGAATGGGGAAGGGGTCGTAACAGCCATCAATTCTGATGATGCTGAGATGGGTCGAAGGCTAAACCAGGAGGCTGCTAAAACAGTAAAATACGGGGGCGTTTCGGAAGAGGAAGCCTGGAAAATGGTCACCTTAAATCCCGCCAGGCTTTTACATCTCGACGGCAGGATGGGGAGCATTAAGCCTGGCAAAGATGCTGACCTGGTCTTATGGACAGATAATCCCCTCTCTATATATGCCCAACCAGAAAAGACTATGATCGATGGCATCGTATACTTTGACATGGCGCGGGATGCGCAGTTGAGGAAAGACATCAATGCCGAACGTGCCAGAATCATACAAAAGATGGCGGAAGCGAAAGCGGGTGGAGCTACTACACAAAAGCCCAACGGCAAAACACAGCATATCTGGCATTGCGAAGATATGGAGTTTCAAACATCTACAACAGGACATTAATTTTTGACCATCATCGAACGAACTATCAAATGCAAAAGATCAATATAATTTTAACACTGCTTTGCGTCATATACTTTGCATCGTCAGCAATAGCGCAGGTACCATCACCATCCAGGGCAACGGGCAAACCTATCGCCCTGATGAATGGTGTGGCTCATTTAGGAACGGGCGACGTCATTGAGAATTCTATCATTACAATTATCGATGGAAAGATAGCCGTTGTGGCTGATGCCAGAACGGTTCGCATGGACCTTTCCGGGTATGATCAAATTGCCTTAGAAGGCAAACATATTTACCCAGGCCTGATCCTGCCCAATACAATCATGGGACTGGTAGAAGTAAGTGCCGTTCGTGCAACCGTGGACTATAACGAACTGGCTGGCATAAATCCCAATGTGCGTTCTATCATTGCTTATAATGCGGAGTCGGAGCTTATTCCTACCACCCGCTCCAACGGCATCTTGCTTGCGCAGGTTACGCCGCAGGGCGGAACCATATCTGGCACATCTTCTATTGTACAGTTCGATGCCTGGAATTGGGAGGATGCCGCTTACAAAACAGACGATGGTATCCACCTGAATTGGCCAAATATGTTTAGCCGCTCCGGATGGTGGGCGGAGCCCGGCGAAACCAAGAAGAATGAAAATTACGAGGAGCGTATCAAGGCGATGGACCTCTTTTTCTCTGAGGCCAAAGCCTACGCGGCTATGGAAAATCCTGCCGTCGCTAATCTGAAACTAGAAGCTATGCGTGGCTTATTCGATGGTGGCAAGGGGTTATTTATCCACGCTAATTATGGCAAGGAAATTATTGCCTCTATAAAATTTGCAAAGGAGCATGGCGTAAATAAAGTAGTAATCGTAGGTGGGGAAGATGCCTTGATGGCCCTGGACTTTCTGAAAGAAAACCAGGTATCGGTCATCCTATCCGACTTGCATAGGCTACCAAACCGACCGGAAGAAGATGTAGATTTACCGTATAAATTAGCTTCTATCCTGCATAAGGAAGGCGTGCTGGTGGCCCTGGGTTATGAAGGTGTATCTAACGCACGGAATTTGCCATTTTTTGCAGGCACGGCCGCGAGGGCAGGATTGACCAAAGAAGAGGCTTTAATGACTGTTACTTCGAACACAGCAAAAATATTGGGTATCGATGACCGGACAGGCACCCTTGAACAAGGTAAGGATGCCAATATCATTGTATCTACAGGCGACGTTTTGGATATGCGTACCAACAATATTGAGATCGCATTCATTCAGGGAAATCTACTTTCTTTGGATGATAAACATAAAGCACTTTATCAGAAGTACAAAGACAAGTATGAAGGAGATAAGCATTAGAAAAGGTGATACAAGAAGCCTCCAAGGTGCCGCCGTGCGGCTTCTTCTTTTATAGTTATTTCAAGAAACATGAGGATTTGACAGCTATTTTAGCTTAAATATACTATTTAGCTTCTCTTCAGCTCTTCCTATATTGGCGCCTTTGCTTAAAACGCCTTTAAACATGTCACCTTGTTCTTTCAGGCGATCCACAGCGTTATGTATTGTAAAATCCAGCATTTTTAGACCTTTCTTTACCTCATCCCAATGCAAAGGCATCGAGACTGGTGCGCCAGGTTTTGGGCGTAGTGAATAGGGTGCAGCCACGGTGGCTTGTGGCCGGTTTTGTAAAAAATCAAGGTACATTTTGCCATTTCTTTTTGACGTAAGCCTTTCTATACTCGTAAAGGAAGGAATCTGGCTATGAACCACCTTAGCGATCTTTCGCCCGAATTCCTTGGAGTCTTCATAGGTGCATGTTGGCCCAAAGGAGATATAGATATGCAAGCCGGTAGAACCCGAGGTTTTACAGTAGCTAGGCACCTCCAGCGCATCCAATACTTCATGCGTGACTTGCGCAGCTTCAATCACCTGGTCGAAGGTATTTTTATCAGGGTCAAGGTCGATGATACACCAATCCGGGTTGTCTGGACTTTCTGCCCGACTGCTCCACGGATTCATTTCGATGCAACCCAGATTTGCCGCATAAAGCAGGCTCGCCTCATCGGCACATACTAAAAAGTTCTTTTCGCGAGCGTCGTTTTCGCTATAATAACTGTGGGTTTTAATCCAGTCCGGTACCTTGCCGGTTACATCTTTTTGATAGAAGCTTTTTCCTTTGATGCCATTGGGAAACCGATTGAGCGTCTGCGGTCGGTCTTTCATATAGGCCAGCATGTAGGGAGTCACCTGGTAGTAATAGTTTAACATATCCCTTTTCGTTACCCCACTTTCAGGCCAAAAAACCTTGCTCAAATTTGTAAATTTTAATTCGTGAGCATTAATAATTCGTACCTGTGTCTCATTACTTGGGTTAAGTAGCGAATTTCTTTCTAGTTCTCCCTGTTTAGCGATGATATTATTGGTGAGCAATGGATTATCTTTATCCAGCCCTTCTAATGTGGGTAGCGCTTCCCCAAGTACAACATCCCTGGCATGCCTGTCTTCCCGCAATCCTTTAAAAGATGGATGCCGGTAGGTTCCATCGGAAGCAACCGTCCGATAGCTTATCTCGGCTACCAGCTCAGGTTTCACCCATACTACCGCTGCCTTGGGTGGATTGGGACGAAACCGCGTAGGTTTGTTATAGACCGGCGGCTCCCGGAAAGGTGATTGTGGAACTTCAAGATGCTTTAATTTTTCAACGATTTCTGTCTGCATTTTTGCCGTAAAGCCTGTACCAACAGTCCCTGTTGAAACAAAATCCTTTCCCTCAAACCGACCCAACAGGAGCGCGCTCAATTTTCGCGAGCTGTTTTCATTAATGGTATAGCCTCCGATTACGGCTTCGTCAGACTGTTTGGTTTTTATCTTTAGCCATTCTTTTGAACGCTTATCTTCCAGGTACAGGCTATCTTCTTTTTTGGCGATGATACCCTCCAGCTTCATCTTTTCTGCTAGAGCAAAAAATTCCTGCCCGGAAACATCAAAAATTTCACTCACCCTGATGACCCCTTCTGCAGGAATTATGGTTTGCAAGACGCTCCTTCTATCTTTCAATTTAACATCCATTAAGTCATAACCATCGAGCCAAAGGATGTCGAATGCATAAAAGGCCAAGTATCCGTCTGCTTCACTGCGCCACGCTTGCAGTGCGGCGAAGTCGGCCAGTCCGCTTTTATTGACCACAACAATTTCACCGTCAAGAATAGCATTGAGGTTCAGGTTCATAAAAGCATTGTAAATAGGATAAAATTTATCGTTAAAAGACTTATTATTCCTTGACCGAACCGCCACCTTGCCGTTTTGCACATAAGCCAGGGCTCTGAAACCGTCCCATTTAATTTCGTAAAGCCAGCCTGCTTCATCAGCAGGCGCTTCAACCGTTGTAGCTAGCATTGGCTTTACCTCTTCAGGCATGGGTGCCTTTTTTTTATCTTTGATTTGATCAAGAATTGAATGTCGTGGAATATCGGGTGAATTCTTTGCTGTCTTTGCCATGGCTTTTTTGCTTTTTGAAGGAGATAACACATTAAACGGAACAGGAGTTTTTCTCGCCCGCCACGAATCATGATTATCCATCGGATAGGCAGCAACCCTGCGCGATTAGGGAGCCTAAAAATAAGGTCGCCGGCTACGCGTAGCTTCCATCGCATGGAAGCACAACAATACGGGGCATAAAAAAAGCACAATAAGAAATCTTATTGTGCTTAATCGCTAACATTTAACGTAGCGGGGAGCAGGATCGAACTGCCGACCTCAGGGTTATGAATCCTGCGCTCTAACCATCTGAGCTACCCCGCCGAAAGGCTATTGTTTTTTTATCCTCAATTGCAATGGGCGTTCAATAGGTAAATGTTCCATGCTGCCCATTTGATTCTAAAATCGGAGTGCAAACATACAAATATTGTCAGCTAAATTCCAATACTTTTATCAAAGTTTTTCTTGTTCATCATGATCTAAACATTGTGCAATTCATAAAAAAATAATACCTTATCGAAAATTAAATCCTTGAAGATGGGTAAACATAAATTTATAACGGAATTTGAAATAAATGCCTCAAAAAAGATGCTTTATCCATACCTCTATTCCGCTAGTGGGCTGTCGCAATGGTTTGCTGATGATGTCAATATCGATGAAGACAAAAACTACGTGTTTTTCTGGGATGGCGAAAATCATAAAGCCAAGATTGCTACACACAAGTCCAATAGTTTTGTGAAGTTTGAGATGATGGACGACACCTTATTAGAGGATGGTGATGAAGCTTCTTATTTTGAATTTAAGCTTGAAATGAGCGACCTTACACAATCTGTATTTTTACGAATTACCGACTACTCCGAAAATAGCGACGAAGAAGAATTGCAGGATCTGTGGGAGAGTCTGATAATATCATTGAAAGAAATAGTAGGTGGTTAATCTTTTTTTTGCCTCATGTGAATTCTTACCTAATTTTGTCCGTTCTATTACCGAACCGTACTCCTTTTTATGCGGAAATTAGATAAGCTGATATTAAAATCATTCCTGGGTCCATTCGTACTTACTTTTCTGGTGGTAGTTTTTATCCTGCTTACCCAGACCATGATGCGCTATTTCGATGAGTTTGTCGGTAAGGGGTTAGGCTTTGAAGTATTTGCTGAGTTGCTTTTTTATTTCAGCATCAATATGACCCCCGTAGCCTTGCCGCTAGCGGTATTGCTGTCATCGCTGATGACCTTTGGCAACCTGGGAGAACATTTTGAGCTGACCGCCATTAAAAGCGCGGGTATATCACTTACACGAACATTATTACCAATCTTCATTTTTACAATTGTACTCGTCATTGCTGCTTTTTTTAACAATAACAATGTCGTACCAAAGGCAAATCTAAAAGCTTACAGCCTTCTTTGGGATATCAAGCAAAAGGAGCCTTCTCTTGATCTAAAAGAAGGCGCCTTCTATAGTGGTATTCCCAATTATTCCATGAAGGTAAATAAGAAGTATGCTGATGGAGGCCTGGGAGATCTGATCATCTACGACCATTCCAAGGGGAAAGGCAATACGGATGTGATTGTTGCAGATTCCGGACGGATGTATACGATCAATAACGAGCGCTATCTGAAATTAGACCTTTATGAGGGAAACCAGTATTCTGAACCTAACGGATCTACACAACAAACGTATGGTCCAAAGCAGGCCGATGAATTTGTGCGCAATAAATTCCACAAGAGCACTTTCATTTTTAGCCTTGCCTCATTTGAGATGAAGCGTACCGACGAGGATCTTTTTTCTACCAATAGGTTGATGAAAAATGTGAATCAGTTGACAAGAGACGTAGATTCCATGCGACGTGAGACATCTTTTCTCAAATACAACCTGTTTAACTCCAGTGAAAGAAGTTTCACCTATCATCTTAAAGAAAAATTGACTATACCTGAAGAGCTACTGGTACAAAGGCGAAAAAATACGATTGTAGACACTGCTGCAACACAGAAACCCTATATCGAAGCCCCGGAATATGTTGATGAGTCGATAAAAATTTCTGGAAATATTGCCACTAAAGATACGGGCAGGACAGATGTGAAGGCAATCCGGCGCTACAAGTCATCCAAAAAAGCCGCTGTTCAACAAGCGACAAAAGTATATGCACCACTGGACTCTGTGCAGCGTGCCAGGCTGGACAGTTTGATCAACTTAAAAACAAGCCAGAAGGCCGCTATACAAAACGCACTGGCACAGGCTCGCTATATCAAGAGCAACCTTAGCCTCAGTACCTCTAATTATCAAAATCTGAAACGTGAAACAGCGGTTCACCTGATAGAAAAAAATAAAAAGTTTGCTCAGGCCTTCGCCTGCCTGGTCATGTTTCTCATAGGGGCTCCGCTTGGTGCTATCATAAAGAAAGGAGGCTTGGGTATTCCTGTCATTATTAGCATCGTTTTTTTCATCATATATTATGTCATCAGTATTCTGGGCGAAAAATGGGCTAAAACTGATTTAATTGAACCTGCGCTGGGCGTTTGGGCAGCGAATATTATCTTACTCCCCTTTGGACTTATATTCTTAAAACAAGCAAGAAACGATGTAAGGATTTTCGAAACCGATTTTTACAACGTCATCATCGCCAGGGTCAGGAAACGGCTCGGATTTAACGACGATTAAATTTCCAAACAGCACTTGTTATATGGAAAACATTTCCGTAATTTTGTGTCTTATTTTAATAACAAAAACAATTTAATTTTAGCTAAGCATGTATTTATCAAAAGAGAAGAAAGAAGACTTATTTGAAAATCATGGCCGGTTAAAGTCGAAAACAGATACAGGTTCTCCTGAGTCTCAGATTGCACTTTTCAGCCATAGAATCAATCACCTCACAGGTCATTTAAAAACCAACAAAAAAGATTATTCCACCAGGCTGGGCCTTTTAAAGCTCGTAGGAAAGAGAAGGAGACTACTGGATTATCTGGGTAAGATCGACATCGAACGATACAGATCCATTATTACAGAATTGAACTTAAGAAAATAATGTATTGAGGGAATTCTACCGGAATTCCCTCTTTTTATT
>LXQK01000140.1:10152-14401 GCA_001683905.1 Marivirga sp. ANT-B6 | reverse complement strand
TGTAGCTATTAATTTTCTAAACAAAGAATCGTCAGTAACAACGAAGCGGCAGACTTTTGATTTAACTGGAAGGCACACGTAACATTAGAAGATAAAAGTTGGCCTAGTGATGCTTATGCTAGCCTTTTTGATTTTGGTCTGATAGCAGGATTTGGCATCAATATACCTCTGACAAAAAAGTTGGACTTAGGAATGGACATTCGAAGCGCTGTCGGATTGATTAGTGTTCCGAAAAAGTATGAAGAATATGGTTTTCAAAGTTTCGGCGAGACATCTAAGAACATAGGCTATGAGACTGCATTAAATTTACAATACCTTTTAAAATAGTCGAAAATTAGCTGCCCAAAATCGGGTTAATCATTTAGAAAGCAATAGATAGATATATTTTGCAGCTATCAGGATGAAACTTTAGATTCAGAAAATTCAGAAAGGTATAATAAAACATCTTTAGTTTTTGAAAACAACATTGTCGAATATGATATTTTAAATTCCGCAGAAGAAGAACAAACTTTAGGACTAATTTCTGTGATAACGTATGAAAATGCTTTTAACAATCAAGTAAACATATCAACAAAAAGGTCCGAACCAACTGGTTGATAAGTCCCGGTTTTCTTTTTTCGATCCATGAAAATGACAAATTGTTCATGGAAATAATGGGAGATTTTCAAGCGGGTCAGTTAATTGAGGGTAAACCATTTTTGATGTCAGCTAAGTTGGGACTTTCCTATAATTTTTAAAATTCCATGCTATCTAAGAAAGGGCGTTTGCGAAAAAAAACGATATCGATGTTATGCTTTAAATCGATGACGCCGGTATTTAATTGGCAATAGCTCGTGACAGGAAGCATTGAAAGGAAAAGAAGTGTAACGATGCGTTGCCTCATGCGGGAGATTTAGGAAAATTACGTCATACATTTCACCCTAATAAATTTAAAGATGTACGCTTAAGTCGTAAATTGGCTGAAAAATTAAGCAATCCTTTCGATAAAATAAATAAAGTTGCAAAAAAACATTTTCTGGTTTAAAAAGAATGGTGGAAGCAGGTAGGGTCAGATGTTCGTAGTGAATAGGATTTAGGCCATTTGCTACATTAAGATAATGCCGGCTTTAGCAAAAACAGGGATGAAGCTTCAGCCTCATCCCTCCTCTTCGCCATGCTGCCATTTAACCTTAATCTCCTAAACTTGGATCTATGATAGTTGCTACTTTGCTGACTGCATTTGCGGGAAATCCACCCTTCACCGCATGCTCCCTGATCAAGGCTTCCGACGGCGCTGTATAAACACAATATATCTTATCACCGGTAACATAACTGTGCATCCATTTGATTTCTGGCCCCAATTCTTTTAATACGCCGACGGAAACCTTAGAAACTTCTTTCAGTTGATCGGCCGTTAAATCACCTGCCCCCGGAATTTCTCTTTCTATTACATACAAATTTTTTTGCGATGTGGCGATCTCGGCCCGAATGGCATCAGCCGATGAAGATTCACTGGCCGAACAACCGGTCAGGAAAATGCAGGCGCTAAGGATAACCGATACGTAAAAGGCTGAACTGATTGTCTTCTCAATGGCAAAAAAAGGTTTCTCAGCTTTTAAGATATTTCTTTTCATATTTTTTTTTATTGTTTATCACCCTACTCATCAGGCTTTTCGGCGACGCCCCGTTTTTAGTGGTTTCTGGTCTCCACAATCATTTAAAAATTAATAAAGCACGTGCAGATCAAGGAAGTTTAGGATTCATGGCAATGAAGATACCATTGGGATTGTCCATCATGACCCAAACATGCAGTGTCCAGACATTGAACTCGGTATTTATCTCCCAACTATCCTCGTCACCAGTAAAACCCTCTGGCGCTGGAGGTGGGTTGTCCATGTCGGCAATAGGTACAGCATATTCCACGCCAAGCAACTCCAAATTGCCAGCTGCGTCATGTGCAAATAACAGCACTTCGGGCTTTTCAATTTCGAATTGATCATCAAGCAAGCCAGCATTAAGATAATGATAGCCCATCTGTGTGCGGTAGCCTGTAAGATCGATGTTGTAGCCGCTGGCCGAAGCAACATCGAAATCACGGTAAGGCTCGACAGCTGCTTTTAATATGGCAATTTCACGCTCCCAGGCCTCGGTGCCCTTCACTTCATCATCGCCCGAATCACAACTCAAGAGCAATATACAGCAACTCAGAAAAAGGAGCATTTGAAAGCGAGGAAATACGACGTAAGAAAGTATTTTTGGGCTAATATCAGGTTCTATCACCTGCAAAGACATAGCTGCTAGGGTAATTTGTTTTGGATTTTTCATACTTGTTTAGATTTTAGATTAATAAATGCTGCTGATTGCAATGAAAATACGATAAAGCAGCTGACATATATGTGGTAGAATATGCTACCCTTATGGCTTCTCCGGAAAAGCACACTTTGGGCAGGCATTGTACCCCACATGTTTATGGTTTAAAGGTAGGAGCAATAAGGACGAGGAAATATTACAAATGAATCAATGAATAGTAATTTTGACTCATTCCGCCAGGTAACCGAGTTGTGTATTACTGGTTTAAATATTGGATGTAACTGGAGGGAGAAATTCCAAAGTGACATTTGAAGCATTTGGCGAAGTACGATGGTGTCGTAAAGCCTACCGAGAAGGCTACCTCGGAAATCGTCCGGTCTTTCTTCCGCAACAACGACAAGGCTCTACCCAATCGGTGCTCCTGCGACAGGGTGTTTGGACTTTTTCCCGCCAGCGATTGGGTAAGTCTATTCAAACTTGATTTACTTAATCCCATTAATTTACAAAAATCTTCGCCGCCAAATCGTTCATTGGGGCTGTGTTCATCAAGGATTAGAGAGAGGTTGGTCAGCAGCTTTTCATCAGCTGTGGATAGGCTTGAGATAGACTTGCGATCTTGCGAAAAAAAATCTTGATGGGCGATCTCGTTGATAATGGATGCTACCTTGATCTGGCCCGGTTTAGCGATACCTAAAAGATGCTCACCCAGCGAAATTGTGTCACCAAACAATCTTTTACTCTGTGCTACTGGCATGCCGGCATTGATGCTAATTCTTAAGCCCAGTCTGTTTTGTTTTTCCTCAGAAAAACCAGCCATAAGTGATAGAGCACATGATACCGCTTTGTAAGCCGAGGTAAAGCTTAAAATGGTGGTAATATTCTCAGCATGTTCGGCTATATCTCCATTGTACTGTCTACTATTACTTTTTACACGTTGGTGGTACTCGCTTAACAGTTTTCTGCTCAAAAATGTCCCGAGTGCATTCGCAAGTAACACAGGATCTGTCGTTTTCACAAGCACCAAAACTCTAAAGGCCGGGTCGTTAAAGACCTTCAATTGCCCTTCCAATATTTCTGGCGTGTCAGGATCATAGATTCTTCCCAGAAAAGACTCCACAACATTTGTATTCACCTCTATAATTTGGTGGGTAATCAGGCCATGCGCCTGATCATGGAGACGCTTTACGGCGTCAGGACTTGGTGCATCAATCAAACAAAAAGCACTATTCTTTGATTCGTCGACCCAGTAGGTCATACAATTACAATTGTACTGGCCTTGAAGTAACAGGTCCTGCCGATGAGCTTCTGCAGCGCCAATGGCAGTAATGCCTGGTACAATGTGTAGATCCATGTAAATGGGCATAGTTGCTTTACTAGACAGTTACAATATACATGTATTCGTTGAATAATAATGGGGTACGCATTTGTTAAACTTTGCCCGCTCCTTAATATCCCGTTAATGCCAGTTACGTTTCGATTTCAGATTCGTAATATGTGCCAGGTGATGGTTTCCATGCCAGGCGTATAATCCTACAACTTCAATCAAAGGAATCTCCCTCCCATGTTCGGGGTGTACAAAGGTTCTTTGTAATTGTTTATCAGAAAGCGTTTCAAGTAAGAATACCCACCTTTGGTGAATTCCATCCAGCATGAGAAGTGCCGGGCCAACTGCGATGGCCGTGCTATCAGCGAGTTCGGCCCATGGATCTTGCTCATAGGGCTTGATGACGGGATTTTCTTCTGTTAATGCAAGTTTGAAGCGGGTAAAGCAATGCATATGGCTATCGGCACAGTGATTGACCACCTGCCTGACCGTCCAGCCGCCAGCACGATAGGGCGTATCCAGTTGATCATGGTTGAGTTGTATTGTTTCATTCTTTAGCTTTGCAGGCAAACTGGAAATATCATCCATATATCCCTTCATCAATGCAGGGGTAAAGATATTGGGTTTGGCATATTT
>LXQK01000140.1:0-9990 GCA_001683905.1 Marivirga sp. ANT-B6 | reverse complement strand
TCGTTTAATTTACTGCTTAATATAAGCAACATCTCCATTAATCCATCCCGCTAACTCAAATAAATTTTTCGCTGATTGTGGTAGGTTAGTCAAACCAAGACTTTGTACCATCCAGCGGCAGATGCCTTAACTTGCCAACCCTTTGGACTATGGAATTTAGCTAATTTAATGACATTGCCCTTCCTCTATTTCTATAAAAATGCCTGAGTTATTCAAATATAAGATTAATCAAGGAACTAATTAAACTTCCGATATTACCCGACTTCTGCTACGCGGGATTTTTAAAAGGCATATCCGAAGCTAATACCTGCAAAAAGAGGCCAAAGCCCATTACGATTAAAAATTGGGGTTAAAGCAGCCCTCCACATCACACCTCCATTAACAGGAATTCGGCGATAGGCAAAAGAGAGTGTGCCCATGATGTTAGGAGATCCGTATATTGGCAAGATGAAATGAAAATTTTCACTTCGGACGCCTCGGTAATATCCGCTTCCCGAGCCCGAATAGTAGTAGTCGTAGTAAGATTTTTTAAAAGCCATAACCGTAAATCCTCCCCCTACTTCAAAGAAATGCCTTTCTTTACCAAATAGGCGGGTTACTTGAACAGGAAAAGTAAACAAGGATTCATTTTCGAGACTATATCCACTCGCCCCAACACGCATTCCCCATGAGGTTAAATCATTTTTGTCAAATCGAAAATCATAATTAAAAGAATAAGAAAGGCCAGCTCCTCCCAACTCTAAATAAACGGATTGTGTAGGAATTTTATCCGCTTCCTGAGCTGATGCCATATCAACCATCAAAAAACACAACATGAATAATCCCAGTAGCTTTTTCATAAAAATTTTTTGCAGTGTGAATAACTTACGAATATATAATTTATTTGTATTAACAACCGAAATAATGTACTTTAATTATTTTCTCCTTTTGAAAAGTTTAATTAAAAGAACACCAAATAAATAACGATTAAGGACATAAAAACGAAGTGTCTGTTCATTAAGTTTACATCTCATGAAGTAACAGCGCATATGGATGAAGCATCATTAAATCGGTTTGATCGGATTGTGGCGATTATGATCCAGCTGCAATCGAAGCGGATTGTAAAAGCCAGAGAGTTAGCCGATAGGTTCCAGGTGAGCTTGCGTACCATCTATCGGGACATTCGATCTTTGGAGGCTTCGGGAGTTCCAATTATTAGTAAGGCTGGTGTGGGCTATGCACTAATGGAGGGTTACCGACTGCCCCCCGTCATGTTTACCAGGGAGGAAGCTGGCAGTTTTGTCGCTGCAGAAAAATTAATGCAGAACTTTACAGATAAAGCCCTTGGCGCCTCATATGCCTCCGCAATGTACAAGATAAAATCAGTTTTGCGTGGAAAAGAAAAAGACTGGATAGATACCCTGGAGTCGCAGGTGATCGTTGCTCCCGCGCATTCTCTTTTTAACCACAATATCCCAAACGCTTTAGAAATATGCTTCGAAAGCATGGCGGAGAAGAAGCAGGTTTTTCTACACTATAAATCTTTTTCTGCGGAGGAACCGTCTCAAAGGAAAATTGAACCAATAGGGTTATACCATGAAAATAACCATTGGTATGTTATGGCATATTGTCATCTCAGGAGTGCCTACCGGCAATTTCGCACCGACAGGATAATACTCATCGAACGCACCAATTGTCTCTTCCAGCTGGAGCATCATTCTTTTGAAGCACTTCGCCAAAATGACGATTCCTGCCAAAAGGTGAAAGTGCGTATATCGGTTGACAAGGGAATGGCAAAATATATCCAGAACAGCCGCGAGTACTATGGCTTTGTAGAAGAAGTGACCAATGGTAGCCAGGTAGAAATGACCTTTATGACCTCAGAAATTCAAAAAGGATTTGCCCGTTGGTACCTCATGTTTGGCGACTATGCCACTATTCTGGAACCTGAAGCTTTAAAGACCCATGTAGCAGCACTTATCGCAAAAACATCCAGCAGACTACAAGACTCTTTCAGCCAAAAGTGAGCAGCTACCCCACCTTATTGTGGCCGTAGCTGCTCATATCTAAACAGAGAGTATTAATGAACTACCTTTCCCAAAATGCGGGCGGCTCTATACCTAAAGCACGCAAGTAGACATACCCTTGTCCGCGGTGATGAATTTCATTATCGATAAAATAGAAGATATTGGACGATACGGTACCCTCGTACTGCCCAAATAATTTGATGTGCTCCTGAAAACGTTCCAGGGATATTTGGGCATAATAAGTGTTAATCTCTTCTGTTGCCTCGTCCCACAAGGTCAAGATATTAGCTTTATTTTGCCCGGGATCTACCCCCTCCTGATATTCCGTTGTCTTTCCAGTGGCAATTTCTTTGATGCCAGGGCCAGCAATTGAAAGTAATTCCTGCGCAAGTTTCGCAAACGGACGCATACCGCCAAGAGAATAGTTAAAAAAAGCATCTTCAGGAAATGTCTCGATAACCCTTCTGGTTAGCTTTCTATGACCTTGCCAGTGTGCCAATAAATCTTCCGGCGTAAGCACCTGGGCAACGCGTGCGTGTTGTTCTGCTGATTTCATCATGATCTAAAAGTTAAGTAGTTTTAAATAATGAAACAATATTAAATGGTAAGCGTGACAGCCCTGTGTCAGTAGCCAATGAACATCTGAAGTTTTTTTTAGATGTTCATTTTTTTAAGATCGGTAGGTGAAGGTATAACCGTAAGGCGCCTTTATTTTTTCCGTGAAATCTCGTATCTTTCGATCCGAAGATGTGTCCAATACACTTTTTGATACACTTTTTTATCCAGGTCAAACCCAAAAGAAAAATAACCAAAGATGCCCCGGGAGTTTAATTACACCTCGAATGCCAGGAGATTTTTTCTAAAAATTCCTGTGTTCAACTGTATACTCACCCAAATTAAACGCTGGTTTCTCGCCGACCTGTTTCTTGTATTTATTACCAGTACCGTTTTTGCTGTGGTAGAAATTGGTGTGACCAAGAGAGATGCTGCCTACCATGGCGATGCTTTGAACACCGCTGCCGGTATTCAAAGCGTCTGCAATCAGCATGACAAGAAGCTTCTGATTTCCAGGTCGTTAGCTAACCACCTTCATATCTATCGCGATTATGCGGTAGACTCGCTGGCCAGAATAGTCCTAAAAAGTAAAAATTCGCCTATTGAAATTTTAAACGTATGCGCAAAAACTGACTTTACAGTGGTACAACCCGTTGCATTAACATAAACTTATGTCAAATACGCAAGAAATGATATCCAGCCAGGTTCTTCCGTTAAACTATAAGGGTAAACGCGTGCTTATCACAGGCGCCAGTGGCTTTATTGGCACCCATCTTTCGGCAAAGGTATTGGCTATGGGCGCTGAAGTACATGCCACGTCAAGAATTAAGCGCGACTCGAAGGGCGAAAATGTCACCTGGTGGCAGGGAAGCTTTGAAGATGCAGATAGTGCTCAAAAACTATTACATCAAATCAACCCTGACTACATTTTTCATTTAGCTGGCGAAGTAACGGCATCTCATGATCTTGCGCTATTTTTGCCTGTCTATCATAGTGTCCTCACCAGTACCATCAACTTGCTCACCCTGGCCCGCCATCATGCTGTAGAGCGGATTGTTTTCTTAGGCTCGTGTACGGAGCCTACAGATGACATGGTATTGCCCGCTTCGTCATATGCTTTAGCTAAATCTACAGCCACCAGGTATATCAAGGCTTTTCATCAGTATTACCAGGTGCCTGGCATGATCGTCCGGCCTTATATGGGGTATGGACCGGGACAGTTTCACGCGAAGTTAATCCCATACGTCATCAACCAACTACTCAAGGGAAAAAGCCCTGAACTATCTCAAGGGAAGTGGATGGCAGACTGGGTATATATAGAGGATATTATTGCGGGATTAGTTGAAGCTTCCCTTACACCCGGGCTGGATGGTGAAGAGGTGGATATTGCTACAGGCGAGATGACCTCTGTTAGAGATGTGGTAGAGCAAATCTATCTCCTCATTCAGCCTATCGGAAAACCCATTTTCGGCGCATTGCAGGATCGTCCTGGCGAAAATTTCCGAAAAGCGGATATCGAAAATAGTATCAGACTATTTAATTTCAAGGCTAGAACAACCTTGAAACAAGGGTTACAAAAAACCATCGATTGGTATCAATCAACAATGTAATCTAAGGATTCCCAAGTGGCCTTTCATGATGTTTAGATTGCATAAAGTATAATATGGTGTTATAAATAAATATTATTAATTTTATCCTTCTTAACAAACTTCTCATGCATACTGTATTCTTCGATGCTCAAAAAGGTGATCTTGAACGACGCGAGCTCCTTTACCAGGGACAGCTTTTTGTTTACTCACCCTGCAAAAGTGCCCTGGAGATGTGTAGGTTTACACAGCATCTCATTAGGGAACATTTTGGTGGCTTAGATCCTACCACGGCACATTTGAAGATGCCTGTTGAAGAATATGCAGCGATCCTAACAGAATTAAAGCCTAAATTCATCCATCATCCCGAGTCGAAATCATACCTGCAGGGCATACTTCGGGAGCTCGGCTTTGATATAGATAAAACTTATTTCGATGTACCGAGACTACGCACTGCTACCAGCGACAATTACCTTACCACGGGCATAGCCTATGCGTTTCATCCGCACCGCGATACATGGTACTCGGCACCGCTTTCTCAGCTAAACTGGTGGATGCCAGTCTTTGATATCGAACCAGGCAATGCCATGGCGTTTCATCCCAGATACTGGGGGAAGGCCGTAAAGAATGGTTCTTCGATTTATAACTATCAGGACTGGAATGCCACGAGTCGTTTCAATGCGGGGCAGTTTATTAAAGTAGATACCAGGGTGCAGCCAAAACCAGAAGAGCCGATGGAGATTAATCCGCAAATGCGGGTCGTCACCAATATCGGAGGAATCCTGATTTTTTCTGCCGCACATATGCATTCAACCGTCCCCAACGATACCGGTAAGACTCGCTTTAGTATAGATTTTCGTACCGTAAATATCGATGATTTACTGGCAAGAAAAGGCGCCAAAAATGTCGATTCTGCCTGTACCGGAACACCGATGAAGGATTACTTGCGAGGCACCGACCTTAGCCAGCTTTCCGATGAAATTTACAGTATGTATGTTAATGGAACCCCCATTGATGAGGAAAAGGAATCTGCCATGTAGTAAAGAAAAGTTTGAATAGCAAGGTAACCAGCGCAAAGCATCTTTATCCCTTCGGTATTATAAATATAAGGAGCTATCAATTTTTCTTACCCAAGTTAAGTAATTTAGACCTTAGGCTCCCAACCTGAAGCATATTCCCGGCTCCACAGCTTCATCGCATCACGGTCATACATGCGTCCAGTATTCTCATCTATCTCAAATCCCCTTCCAATCCTAGAAGCTACATTGGCATAATGAACCATGGCCATACTTATACTGGCATCATCTATAGGGGCATTGAGCTTGGCCTTTCCCCTGACTGCATTAAAAAAGTTTTGTACGTGGGTGGTGGAGGTGTCCCCACCACCGCCCAAGGCCGTACCGGCTTCATTGGAATCTGTTTTACTGGTCTTAACAACTTTTCCGCTACGATCGGTTAGCATATACTTTCCCCGATTTACAAACACCGAGCCATCGGTTCCGTAGATTATGGTACCGCGGCCGCCTTGTCCATAAGTGTCATATCCATTCCTACTTTTACCATCCCACTGAATGATCTTATCTTCAGGGAATTTAAAGGTGGCCTCCATAGTGTCATACATCTCCCATCCATCTTCCTTAAAATGACGTCTATGGGCCTCCACCTGGGCATGAACCGGAAAGCCTACATTTAAAGCCCACCTGGCTACATCCAACTCATGGGTGCCGTTATTTCCCGCCTCGGCCGTACCATAGTTCCAGCCATACCAATGCCAATTATAATCCCATGTTTCACTGGTATAATCTCTTCTTGGAGCAGGTCCCTGCCAAAGCTCCCAATCTAAACCGTTCGGCACCGGAGCTTTTTTTTGAACAGGCACGGGCCCACGGGCATTGGTATAAAATGCAACCGCTTTATATGGGGTTCCAATGGCACCATTATGTATTTCATTTATTATTTCGATCGTATGACCTGAAGAACGCTGCTGATTGCCCATTTGCACCACTCTATCATATTTTCTGGCTGCCAGTACAAGTAACTCATTTTCATTCATGTCATAGCTACAGGGCTTTTCTACATAAACATGTTTTCCACCTTGCATGGCCATTATGGATCCGGGTGTGTGCCAGTGATCCGGGGTAGCGTTAATAATGGCATCCACTTTTGGATCGTCTATCACTTTACGGATATCGTTTTCCAGCCTAGGGGTATAATCGATGTGTTCTTTAAAATTTTCCAACGCCTTTTCTCGTTGGCTTTTCATTACATCGCATAGGTACACCAAATGCACATTGCTTTCTTTTAGAGCGATGGGCTCATAGAAAGCCCCCAACCTTCTACCAAGACCTGCTATAGCTACATTTAAGCGATCGTTTGCCCCTATTATGCGCCGGTAACTACTTGCAGGCATCCCCATAGCTGAACCGGCCATCATTATACCTGCACTTCCCAATGTCGTTTTTCTTAAAAAATTTCTTCTTGTAGTCATATTTTCAATTTACAAAGATTTGATTTTTATATTTCTAAAGCTCGCACTGTCACCATGGTCTTGCAGATATTACCTTTTTCCAATTCTTCAAAATTGTGCCAATCCTTATATTTGGTTTCAGAAGCCACTCCGAAAATCTCTCCGCGTTTTTAACAAGTGTTTATAAAAAGCCTTGATAATAGTTCAATTTTAATACACAAAACAATACTCGTGTCCTAACAAACCACCATATAGCCGTAAATTCATAGAACTCCTAATCGATCTAAAAACAGCGCGCAGGCAGACGGATTTGGCTGTAATTCCGGTGCGGGACAGGTCCCAAGGCCTTGATGCAGCCATGTTTGGCACAGGCAAAGCCACTTGGAAATGCTATCGCGTAACTAATGACCTAGACACTCCCATCAAAGCAGCACAAATCAACCCAATGGGAAGTCTTGAGTTCGCTTTCAACAAATCCACCCCATAATTATTGGCCAGCAAAATCAGAAGTTCCTCACCTGGAATGTCTTCCTGAAATTTTTTGTAGATAAACATCTTTTTGCCATTCCGTTTGACGTAATTAAATCTCATCACAAGTTCACCTTTGCGATAATATGATCTATGCCATTTATCATGTCCTTGTACCCAGTCATAAACAATGCTATCTGACACAATTACTTGCTGCATTTTTTTAGTATAGATACTCACTGTAGAAATGAGATTATTTTCTGCAGAAAAAAGTCTTAAGCCGTTATTTAAAATTACTAATTTAAAAGCGCGGTCTCCCACCGTAATTTCTTTGACCCTGGTGTTGTCCACCCGCTTAAAGTCGAAAATCTCGTGGCTGATATTACCGTTGAGCAAATAAGAACCACCATCCTTTTTTGCTCTTTTCTCAAGCTCAAATGTAAGTATATCAACTTGCGCTATCGCCGACTGAGTAAGCGAAAGAAACGCGACGACAAATAGAGTAAATTTTAGGTTGGACATAGGGATCATGGGTTATTTTATATCAATGATAATCTTAAATATTCAATTTTCAATTCGTTACTTACATTGATGGCTATTTCTTACAGAAAATCATGTAAGGTTTGAGCAAAAATGCAAAGCTGGTATCTGCTGAAGTAAACCGTCTCGGTGCTGATGACTCGCTGATCCAAATAATGGAAACCAACAATAGCTCCACAAGGAAATGTTTTTATCCTGAGCGGTACTTTACTAAGTGGCAGCTTAAGAACTTCTATATTGGTGAAAATATGGATTTTTTTAAACAGCAATCGACTAATTCATCCGGATATCTTCCGATCATCGCCGTTATTTCTTCAAGACTTCAAACGTTTTTACGAAGTAGGGCTGGATGGCCTTGCGGGTAAAGGCTGGGAAGATTTGCGATATTCAATCCGTTTTGGTTTTTGGTTACTTTTCCATTAAGGAAAAAGTAACAAGACTATAAGAGCTAAAAATTCTGCAACTAGGATTAGCGTTAGACTTGCTTGCATAACTTGATTGTTGCTAAACTATTCCTGCAGGTCCTATAGATATTAATTTTGAGATTAGACTATTAACATCATTCTTAAAAACCAGCAACTCCCCTTATACCCTTAGCTTTCGACATCTAGACCCGGCAGGCCCCGTTCCCACAACGGCGTTTATTATTGATCCGTGCAGGCCCACGCTGACCCAAAAGATAAAAAAAGACGCCTTATGTGAGAACTGGTAGAATGTTGGGGTGGTAAGGGTTTAATAAAACCGAGAATGTAAAAACAGCGCGCAGGCTGACGGATTTGGCTGGTGCGCCGGTGCGCGTAGGGCTGGATGGCCCTGCGCTTAAAGGCCGCGAGGGTGTGCGAAATCCCTATCGTAGAGGATGCTGCCGGAGCCTTTGGCTCGAGATCTTCTGCCATCTGCAAACTATAAGCCATAATAGTAGCCCCAACCGATTCCCTACTGAAGGAAAGGAAACTGAAAGGCTTGGCGCATTATATGAAAATGTGCTAAAATTCTTAAATAGAGTTCCTGTCTATAAAGTTGAATGGGTTTTTGATTTTCCCTTTTTTGTTGTTCAGGATCATTTCCGCTGCGCTTTCACCCATTTTTACAAAGTCGGTGGAAAGCACTGTGATTCCCAATAGTTCTTTTAACGGCGTGTCATTATATGAAATCACCCCAATGTCTTTTCCTATTTCCAGATCGGTAGCTCTTATCTGTTTTACGAGATTTACCAAATCCGACTCTTCTATAGTAATAAATAAATCGCCTTTTTTTAAGATCATGTCTTCATAGATCTCTTCAATGATTTCGAACGCAAAATTAAATTCCACACAAAACTTTTGGAAGCCACGCAGTATTCTTTTTGGATAAGGATACATGGAACTTTTAGGATAAGCCAAAACAAGGTTAGCATATTTCTTTATTTTAAGTTCCCCTTCTTTCAGCGCCTCATAAATATCTTCCTGAAAATCCTGATAAATTTCAATAATATCGCCTTCTGTTTCCATATTATTGTTATCCATAATGACGAGTTTATCTTTGGGAAGCTTTTTTACTTCCTTTAGTACCTTATCAGTAAAACTTATATGTATGAGATCTTCAGTTTTAAAGTGTGGCATAATCACGTAGTAATCATAAGCCCCCACGTTCTTCTTCAGAAGATTTAAAAAAAGGTCTTCGTCACAGTGATAAATATGAAGATCTGTATGGGCATTATTTCCAATACTGTTCACAAAAGAATTATAAATCCTAAGTTTGTAAGAGCTGAGCTTGTTAATCAGGAAGAAAACATTCAGCTTGGAGATCAGTCTGGTTTTAGTAATATAATAACCTTTCCCCCGAGTGGATGTAATTACTTTCTTTTCCTTCAGAATATTGTACGCCTTTTCAACCGTATCCCTGGACAAATAATACTCCTCACTTAATTGATTGATAGACGGTATTTTATCATCCATTTGCAGTTTTCCTTTTGAGATATTGCTGATGATCGAATCTACAATCTGCTTATATTTTGGGATGCGTGAATTCTCATTTATTTGTATATATTCTAAGACCGCCATTATTAAAATAAATAAAGTGTAGCTATAATTTGTAAATTAACGATAATTTATGGAGAATTAAATATTCAGAAGACCTCATTTTGGTCTTTTTAATTAGGTCGAACTTTCTTTTAAAATTTGTTCAATTTTCCATTCCCTTTACTAAACAAATTATTTTACACCTGCTTTTGATCAAATACGGGATAGTACAGGATACTATCTTCTAGCACTTACTTTAATTTAGTGTTATCAAATTCTAACAATATCGATAATGAGCAATACTGTCAAAAATTTCAAGCATCTAGATTACCTGTGGGATGATAATAAAGCGGAAAAAGGTGACGATC
>LXQK01000014.1 GCA_001683905.1 Marivirga sp. ANT-B6 | reverse complement strand
GAGCCGCTTGCCTTGAACAAAAGAAATTTGAAGGGTGTCTGTCTCGATGAAATCTACAGTGAGATGGTTCACCTGCTGGATATTTCACCTGAAAAGGCAAAGGAGCTGATGCTGTTGGAGTGTGAAATGGAAGCTAAACTTCTAAAAGAAGTACCTGGTGCTAAAGCCCGGCTTTTGAAGGCTGAAGAACAGCATGACAAAGTGATTTACCTGTCGGATATGTACCACTCGTCCGAATTTATTACCTCAGTTTTACTTGCTCAAGGATTCAAGGTAAATGGAAATTGCTATGTATCCAATGAAATGAAGGCGAGCAAAAGATCTGGCGCACTTTTCAAACAAGTGGCTTCAAAACATCCAGGTGAATATTATCATTTCGGCGATAATTATAAGTCAGATGTGCTGGTGCCAGCTAAATTGAAGTGGAATACAGAGCATTTTAAGGCGATACACCCGACAAGGTATGAAGGCATCATGAACAAACATACCTATGCCACAGGTGGCCTGTCGTCAGCCATGGCTGGCGCGTCTCGCCTGGTAAGACTTGCGAAAGATGTGCCCAGTAAAAAAAGTAAGATGATCAGGGATATCTCAGCTGGTGTAGTTGCGCCAACACTGGTAAGTTACATTTTGTGGGTACTTCATCGTGCCAATGCAATTAAACTTAAAAAGTTATATTTTATCTCACGTGACGGCCAGATATTTTTGAAAATAGCTCAAGAATTAATGAAGAAGCTCGATTTTGATATTGAGCTTCATTACCTGTATGGTAGTAGAAAAGCCTGGCAATTTGCATGTATTACAAATCTTGAAAGTGAGTTAAACTGGCTACTTAAAAAGATAGATGGTACCTCCCTGACGAGTATTCTCAGCAGAATGCATATTGATCCTCACGAGATCGAAGACGTACTAAAGGCTAATAATTTTAAAAAAAAGAGCTGGGAAAATGAGATTACAACCAATGAGATCTCTACTTTAAAAAAGTTAATTGTAAAAAAGGAAATAAAAGGGTTTATCGAAGAAAAAATCAAGGCTAAAAGAGAAGTTGTCTATCAGTATTTCCAACAGGAAGGTCTTACTGAGCCGGAAAATTGGGCTTTGGTGGATATTGGCTGGGCAGGGAATGGACAGAACTTTATGGGCAAAATTCTTAGCCATTACAAATGTAAGCCACCACGAGGGTTTTATTTTTGTCTGAAAGACAAAGAATATCATTATATCAATGGCATCAAAGAAGGGTATATATGGGATCGTGTGAACGATACCGGCTATAGCAAACTATTGATAAACCTCCAATCTTTGATCGAGACTTTTTGTATTGCAGACCACGGTTCTGTTATTGATCTACAGGTCGACGGAGACAAAATTTCCCCGGTGCTGGAATACCAGGAAAACAACAAAGCTTTGGAGTGGGGCTTAAAGTTAACCCACGAGGTGTGTGTAGATTTTTCTGCTAGCCTATTTATGGAAAATCCTTATATAAACCCAAAGGTTGACATGAGACCAGTAGTGGCAAATCTAATAACGGCTTTTGGACGAACGCCTACCAAGGAAGAGGCAAAAGCCTGGGGCACCTTCATGTTTGAGGAAAACCAGTTGAAGACACGATACAATTATATGGCTGAACCCTATAGGTATCATCATCTTATCCATATCTTTTTAAAGGGAAGTGGCCTACATCAGCGGTATTCCTGGTTAGAAGGTTCTCTCGCGTTGACTCCTCGGCCTCTTCAAGCCTTGGTAAAACTTTTTGCTAAATCGGGAAAGTTCACTAGAAAGCTTTTAGGAAAAGAGGATAATTAGTTAATATTGTATCTTAGCAAAGAATATTTTACCATTAACCGGTACATTTTCTGCATAGTTGCTATTTGAAAAGATATGATTGCATCGTTTGATGTTTTTGACACCTTGCTGACCCGGCGTGTAGGTTCTCCCAACGCCGTATTCTTATTACTCGGTAAAACCTTGTTGAAGAAAGGGACAATCGACTGCACGGCACAAGAATTTGCTTATTCGCGGCAAGAGGCACAAAATCTATCTTTGTCAAAAGCGGAAGGTAAAGATTTTTCTCTGGCCCAGATCTACAATGAGCTTTCTCTTTCGTTACACTTAAATGAAGAGCAGGCACAATTTATCCTTTCTGAGGAATTAGCTATGGAGGGGCTGCTTCTGATCCCAGTGCCTGGCGCACTAGAACGGGTGGAAAGAGAAGAAACCGCAGGAAAAGAGATCATATATATTTCCGACATGTATCTCCCATCCTATTTCATAAAGGAACAGCTCAAAAAATATCGATTTCCATCGGCAGAGCGCATATATGTTTCGAATGAGTATGCTAAAACAAAAAGTAGCGGTGCCCTTTTTAATCACATAGCTACTGAACTGAAGTTAGGACCTGAAAAGTTCTTTCATTTTGGGGACCATGCCAAATCTGATTTTGAGGTGCCTATCAGGCTTAAGTGGAATGCACAACATTATAAAGAGATAAGACCGAACCGGTATGAGAAGCTTCTTAATGATCGTACATGGCAAACGGACGGAATGTCAGCAGCTATGGCTGGCGCATCCAGGTATAGTCGCTTATCCACCAAAGTCACGAATTCCCATGAACGATATATCCGCGACATCTCTGCTGGTGTCGTAGGCCCTGTTTTTACAGGCTTTATACTTTGGCTATTACGAAAGTCGGTGGAGTCAAACATCAAAACCTTGTATTTTCTGGCCAGGGATGGCCAGATCTACCATAAAATGGCAGAGGTACTGGTCAGGAAATTAAACCTGGATCTAAAATTGAAATACCTGTATGCTAGCCGAAAAGCCTGGCGGTTTGCAGCGCTAACAAGCATAGAAGAAGAAGATTTTAAATCATGGATTCTCGTAAAGAAAGGGAATTTTACCGTTTCCCAGGTCTTTAAGCGGGTGAATCTTATTGCCAGAGATTTTGATGCGATATTGAAAGCCCATGGATTTCCAGAAGAGAATTGGAATAACAAGCTGCTGGCCTCCCAAATACCTTTGCTAAAGAACGTTCTAAAAACTGATGAAGTAAATCGTGCGATCTTAGCGAAGGCAAAAGAACAAAGAGCTTACCTACTTCAATATTTGAAACAAGAGGGACTTACTGACGGAGATACTTATGCTATTGTAGATATAGGATGGACTGGTACAAGCCAGGATAACCTTGCTAAAATTTTACAACATGTGAACATGCCTGCTCCTGCGGGCTATTATTTTGCCTTAAAAGACAAGGGGTTTCATACTGATGTATACGGTAAAAAAGAAGGCTTTATCATTGATCAAAGCTTAAAAACAGGATATGTAGTTGATTTTATCGGCCTGGGGTCATTGATCGAATCGTTTTGCCATGCCGACCATGGAAGCCTTTCGTATTACAACATAGTTGATAATCGCGTAACTCCAGTGCTGGAGCATGAAAAAAATGAACGAGTCATCAAGTGGGGTTTGCACCTAAGCCAGGAAACTTTATGTTCTTTCTGCGAACATCTTTTTGTGGATCAGAAGTTAATCAACCCATACAAAAACCTGGTGGTATTGGTAATGATGGTCATGAAGAATTTTGGAAGAAAACCGAACTATAATGAAGCAAGCACCTGGGGTAGCCTGATGTTTGAGTGCAACCAGGAAGAGACAAAATGGAGCAAGCTGTCTAAACCTTACGCATTGAAAGAAGTTATTCAGGCCCTCAAATATGGCAGACTTTACTCTGACTCCTTTCAATGGGCTGAAGGATGTCTGGTATTGACGCCAAAATGGACACAATATACATTAAGAATAGCTGCTAAAACCGGGCGATTGATAAGACGGTCATTGGGGATGACTGTCAGCAAAGATGAAGCTGGAGTGATATAAAAAAATTCCCATGCAGCAAAATATAAATATTTAAACCGATGATTACCATAGTAATGGCCACTTATAATAGGTCTGCCAAACTGCCCTTCGTTGTTGAGAATCTATTGTCGCAAACTCATAAGGACTTTGAAATTGTGGTTGTAGATGATGCGTCAGGCGACGATACGCCCAAAGTAATGGCAGAGATAGTGAAAAGGTATTCCAATATAAGATACTTCAGAAACGATTCGAACCGCGGACCTGGATATAGTCGAAACTATGGAGTGAAAATGGCGAAAGGAGATTATATAGCCATTGCAGATGATGATGATTGGTACGATCCTAAACGATTGCAGGTTCAGCTTGCCCTTTGCCAAAAGTTTAATGCGTGCCTGGTTTTTTCAGCAACGCACTTAATCACCAATTCAGAGATTGTCGGGTTCTATCCAAACTTTCTGAAAAGATATACAGAGCCTTTTTTGATCCAGGATTTCTTCTACAAATTGTTAAACCACGGCAATAAGATTCCCAATATGACGATTTTTGGTCCAAAGACGACATTTCTTCAATATCCGTACCATGAGAAGCATACCATTGGAGAAGACTGGTACGTATTCTTAAAAATTGCACATGCCAATAAAAAAATAGTTGCTATTCCCGAACCATTAGTTCGGATAAACCGAGATAAAGATCATTATTACCTTGTAAAGAAACAAGGATCGGTAGCGCGATTTGATAAATTGGTGTTGAAAGACATCTACCATGAGCTAAATCTACCCAAAAAGATGTATTATACAGCGCTTTCGAATTATTTGTTAAGAGAAGCGAACCAGATAGGAGGAGCAATGGGTGTAGTAAAATGGTTACTGGCAATGAAATATGACTTCTCGAACCCTGAAAACAGCGTCTACTTCAATATGATGTTATCAAAGCTTAAGGAAAAGGTGAGGCTACAGCGTTAACGCTTTATAAACCATCCTCATCTTCGGCGGTTTCATTGTAATTTGCTGTGTCCACTAAAAACCCTCTGGTATTATATACCTTCCACTCTCCGACCATTTCATCATCCTCATAATTACCTTCTGATTCGATTCTACCATTTTGGTGGTAGTATTTCCACGGGCCCTCTTTAAGACCTTCAATGATCTCACCCTCAGACGCTACAAGCCCACTTTCAAAATAGTTGATCCATTTTCCATGAGGAATTCCAGTTTTGAAATTTCCCCTGATACTTACCTGGCCATTATCGAAATAATCCAGTTTAGTACCGTCACCTTCTTTAAGTGATCCTTTGGGTAAAGAATCGCCCGCTGCAGTATAGTAGATACCAACATTCATCAATCTTCCGTCATCCCATTTTTCCTCCTGCTTAATCTTGCCATTTTTATGAAATATTCCCCATAGGCCATCTTCTTTACCATAGATGAAACTACCCACCGAAGATAAATGCCCCATGGGATGATAATTAAACCACTGCCCCTGTTGCAGATCTAGCCTATATTCTCCTTCGGAAACCAAAACACCCAGATCATTGTAAAACTTCCATAGTCCGTCCTTCTGGTTGTTGAGGTAATTTCCAATACTATAAACCTGCCCATTTCTAAAGAAAGTAATCCACAAATTAGTTTGGGCCCCTAAATCGTACTCCCCTTCTACGCTTTTTCTACCGTTTTCATAGAATTCCTGATAGACGCTATCAATGAGGCCCAGCCGGTAATGTTTTCGGTAAAATACTTGCCCTGACGGATAATACTCAACCCAGGTTCCTGCTGGTAAACCCTCCTTGTAAAACTCCTTTTTTAGAAGTCCACCAAAATCAAAAAAATACCTCCATTCACCATCGGGAAGACCATTTTCATAACTCTTTATAGCTATTCTTCGCCCATCTTCCAAATACTCTTCAACAACACTGTCCATTGCTATTTGTAAATTTTCAGCCAGAAAATTTCCTTTAGAGGGAACATTGGAAAAATCAGCTTTGGCTGTCACCTGGATGCACAATAGAAAAAGCAGGAATGGGATAATTCGCATATGTCAATATTGGTTATGTCGTCGAAGGTAAATACAAATTAATATAAAATGTATCCATAGCAAAATTTGTACCTTTATATGATAAAAAATAAAAAACTGCTTTATAATTTTACATGCAGCTAGTTTAGATCAAATAAGATGATGATCAAATATATTATAAAGTTCCCAAAAATTGGATACTTATTTTTGTTTGGTATTTTTCTACTATTTTAAAAATTTCCTTTAGCGTCACTTTTTCTATTTTTGATAGTTTATTCGGGTCAATAAAGTTGTTAGGTTCGCCATTCCTGGTGCTAATGGTTTTGGCCTGGTGTAACAGCCTTAACTGCATCATAAAATAATAGGCCTGTAGCAGTTCTATATATTCCTGCTCTTTCAACACACCCATATCGCATAATGCTTTGAGCCTTTCGCCGGTATTGATGTGGTTGATGTGGTTTTTTAAAGCATAAATCCTGGCAAAATCTACGATAGGAAGCATAGCGCGCTTCATGTCAAGCACGTTTTTATGTTCCTCCTTATTAATCAACTGAAAATTGCGTAAAAAGGTCAGTGGTGGTTTAATCTCCAAAGCATTTTGTGCCAGACGAAAAAAGAAAACCTGATGTACCATCAAGGTATGGATATGAGCCCTCAGTTCATCGATCAGAGCTTGTTCGCCAAATATATTTCTACAATCAAAGAAGATGATCGAGTTCATTACCGATTCTGGTTCGGAATGTTCTACCCATTCAGTGTAATTATTCTTCCAATGTGACAGGGAGTGGCACCACCGGGGATTTTTAGCCATAAAATTCCCCTCACAAAAAGCAAAGCCTACATGGCTTAGTTTATCATTCACACGGGTGGCAAAATCCAGGAAATATGCCCTCACCCCTTCCCGCTTCTCAGGTAAGGCATCTTCATAAATGATGGCATTATCCTGATCTGTTTTTAACGTTTGTTCTTTTCTTCCCTCACTTCCATACACCATAAACATAAACCGGCATGGGGGTTCGCCCATTTCCTTTATGGTTTGCTGAATGATATTTCGGGCAATGGTATCGGAGACAGTCGTTACAATTTTATTTACAATCTCTGCTCGTACGCCCCTATTTAACAATTGGCTGATCATAGAAGGCACCTGCTGCCATTTATGATGCAGTTCCTCCACGCCAGGTGCATGAACGACATTTTGAATAAAAATAAAGGGTGATTTACCTTGAGAAAGTAAAAGCTTACTTTGTGTAATTACCCCATTAATGACACCATCTTCCACGACCAATAAATGCTTGATTTTTTTTCGAAACATCAACAAAATCGCTTCGTAAATAAATGCTTTTGAATCAATAGTAATTAGGGGCTTTGCCATGATATTGCTTACCGGGAGGCTTACATCGTATCCTCTGGAGACAACCTTAGTTCTCAGATCAAGATCAGTAATGATGCCCACGAATTCCCGATGGCCATTTTCAACTACCAAGCACCCGCTTCTTTCAGCAGTCATTCTACTAGCCGCATTACGAATGGATGTATGAATGTTACAGATGGTTAAATTCCTGTTGTAGATCGAATCGATTTGTCTTGTAAAAAAATCATCGGAGCTTTCGTAATTTGCCTCTTTTTTAGTCTTTTGTGTGATGTGGGTGGCATAATTCCTATCCAACATCCTCCTACCAAACCGTTCGGTATAAAAATTAGAGAATTCCTGGTAGATCTGGCATAAAGCAATAAAAGTATTCTGAGGGAGTAGGTAAACGATCGTATTCTCCAATGCCATGACAGTACGTACCGAATGGCTGTTATTCAAAAACATGGAGATCCCACCATAGGTATCTCCGGGCTGTAAAATCTGTATGTTTTCTTTGTTCTTTTGAGTATTATAAAAGAACTTTTCAATTTTCCCTTCGGTAATGATGGCAAGATGTGTAACAACAGAATATGCCTGGGTATAAATCTTGGTATTTGCAGGAAATACTTTCCTTTCCAGCTGATCGGATATATTCATCAACTCTTCCTCAGGCAATAGATCAAATGGCGGTATAGTTTTAATAAAGTTAAATAAAGCGACATCCATAAGCGCAAGGATAAGAGGTTATTATGATTAGAGGTCTTCTAAAATACGCTTTCTAAACAAGCAATTTATCATTTCACTTCCAAACGATGGAATAGCCCTTATTTAAGATCTATTCAGCCGCAACAAGTTGTATACCTTCAGGGAGTATCCGTATTCTACCTTCTTTATATAAGGTACCAATCACCTTTTTAAAAGCCTTTTTACTTAAGTTGAACACTTCACGGATAGCCTCAGGGTCTGATTTATCATGATAGGGTAAAAATCCTCCAGCAGAAACCAAGGCAGAAAGCACACCCTCCTGATCATTGAGCACAGCTTTAAATCCCTGTGGCTTTAAACTAAGGTCGATTTTTCCATCTTCCCTTAATTTCTTAATATATCCCTTATGCCGATCGCCAATCTTTACTGGCTCAAATATTTCATTCCTATAGATCATTCCTGCATATTCCTCATTCACCAAAGCCATCATACCCAGATCTGTCGCATCATAAACTAACAGATCAACTGCCTGACCTTCTTCCAAAGCATCAATATCTTTATTGATAAAGGCATTGAGCTTAGCCACGCCAACGACCCTATTTGTTTTGTGATCAAGGCAGACCCTCACAACGCAGTGCTGGCCCTCCTGCAACTTCCTATGCTGCTCACGCAAAGGTACCAGTAAATCTTTTTCTATCCCCCAGTCCAGAAACGCACCAAAATCGGTGACCTGCTTTACGTCCATTCCAGCAAATTCTCCCACTACCGCCTTTGGTGTTAAAGTGGTAGCTATCAGTCGATCTTCTGAATCTGTATAAATAAATACTTTAATCATATCCCCTACTTCCCAATCTTCGGCCACCCATTTTTTGGGTAATAATATTTCTCCCTGGTCGGAGGCAAGATAGATACCAAACTCAACTTCCTTGACGAATTCAAGCGTATTGTAACTTCCAATTTTAAGCATATGACTTATTTATTTGACTGTAAAGCTAAGAGATAATCACTTAGTATTACTCTTATCCAAATAGAAAGGTTACGCATATATGCTGGAAGGCAGCATTCAAATGGCTTAATAGATTCTAGAGGTTTTCAATGGCGGAGGTATCAAGGTGTAGCTCGCTTACAAGGTATGCTCGCCCTATAAGAGGTAGTTCTTTCTCTTCAGTGCGGCGATCCTTTTGTATGATATATCGATCTTTTCTTTGCTGATATCATCGGAAAGAATCAAATCCTTGATGATTTGATGAATTTCTGAAGCACTGATTCTTTCTTTGGGGTTTACATTGTTGGCAAACATCAGTACATCAATGTCGGCCTTCAAGGCGAGCATGATGGCTTTTTTTAGGCCATAATTCTTACTGATGGCATGCATTTGCATATCATCGGAAAAAACGACCCCATCAAACTCCATAAAGTCCCTGATGATACCCGTTATGATCTTTTTTGACAAGGTGGCCGGCAAACAGTCCGGATCTAGATGACAATGAATAATATGGGCGGTCATAATAGCATCGCATTCACCGGATTTGATAATCTCCTTGTATGGCATCAGCTCCGAAAACTTCCATTTGTTGGTGACATCTGCCATACCCCAGTGTGTATCTTCAGCAGAACTTCCGTGACCGGGAAAATGCTTGATAATCGTTTTAATGTCGAAATCATGAAAAGCTCTGATACTGGATATGGCGTGCTTCGCTACTATTTTCGGGTCGTCAGAATAGCTTCTTTCCAATCTTGCGATAACAGGATTATCTTTATTCAATGCCAGATCGACTGTGGGTGCATAATTAAGGTTAATGCCCATCTCTGCCATCAATTTAGCGAGCTTTCTGGTATATAAATAAGTAGAATCTGCATCATCCAAAGCACCCAGGTACGCAGCTGAAGGCATATCTATGAAGCCATATTTGGCTTTTAACCGATGTACCTTACCCCCCTCTTCATCAATACTCACAAACAAGGGTACTCCCGCTCGCCTTTGAAAATCCTCCACCAGCTTTTTTAGGTTTGCCTTCGCGTTGACTTTGGAAATATTTTTCTCATACAAAACAATTCCTCCTACTTTTTGCTGCTGAATATCCAAAGCCAATGCATCATGGGCAGACAATGATGTTATTTCACCAATACCTATCATAATCATCTGGCCAATTTTAAAGTCTAAACTATCGCCAGCAGGTTTAGGAATAGGTGGCGATAGCGGCTTTTGTTCAACCGATGATACGGACTGGTGACCGGTTGACTGGCAACTAACAAGAAGCAGGAAAAGCATAAAAAAATAATTCTTTTGCATATACAGAGGCATCATGTCAGGATTAAAGAATAGGTGGTTTGTTTATTTTCGGATGAATCTCAAAATATAAAACCAAGCAATTTTAATACAACAATATTATTCATTAATACCACAGATTTATGTGCGGATCAAAGCATAACTGATGGGTGTCAGTTATGGAAAGTAACTCCACAGAAACTGCCATTTTGAAGTTAAATATTTCACTAAAATTTCAAAATAACCTACGAAAGGGAGCCACTCTACTTCACCATTTAAATCAAAACCCGTAATAAACCCGTAATAAATTATTTTATCAATAAAAATAAATGAAATGTTCTTGCCGAAGACTTTTCAGGCGGCATCTTTTTTAAATACTTTCTATATTTGCAAAAAGAAATCAATAAATTAACGCTTATTACATGAAACATATAGCAGTAATCGGATCTGGAACTATGGGTAATGGCATTGCACATGTTTTTGCACAACATGATTTTCAGGTAGCTTTAATAGACATCAACAAAGAAGCACTTGAAAAGGCGATGCAAACCATCGAAAAAAACCTCGACAGGCAGCTTCAAAAAGGCAGTATTGATGAGGAAAAAAAATCTCAAACGCTGGCAAATATAAAAACATTTACAGATACCCGGGCAGGCGTTGCAGTGGCGGAACTGGTTATTGAGGCGGCAACAGAAAATCTCGATGTTAAACTTAACATTTTTAAGCAGTTGGATGAACTGAGTCCTGCGCATGCTATTCTGGCTTCCAATACCTCGTCCATATCCATTACAAAAATTGCTGCTGCCACTAAAAGGCCTGATAAAGTGATTGGAATGCATTTCATGAACCCCGTTCCTGTCATGAAATTAGTAGAAATTATCAGAGGATATGCCACCAGCGATGAAGTAACCAAGCAGATAATGGAGGTTTCAAGTCAACTATCCAAAAGCCCTGTTGAGGTTAATGACTATCCTGGCTTTGTGGCCAATAGGATCCTGATGCCCATGATTAATGAAGCCATCTACACCCTATATGAAGGAGTGGCAGGTGTGCAGGAGATCGACACGGTGATGAAATTGGGCATGGCCCATCCTATGGGACCATTACAGCTTGCAGATTTTATTGGCTTAGATGTGTGCCTTTCTATCCTACAGGTACTGCATGCTGGGTTTGGCAATCCAAAATATGCTCCTTGCCCATTATTGGTCAATATGGTTACTGCAGGACATAAAGGGGTAAAATCAGGACAAGGATTTTATAACTATGGGCATGGAACCAAGGAACTGGTGCTCGCTGATAACTTTAAAAATTAGATTAAAGGATATATTGCGGGTAAGAATGTCTTAAAGTATCACTTTAACACATTCTTACCCGCAATATATCCAGTTGTCCAGGCATTTTGGAAATTGAAACCACCTGTTACACCATCGACATCCATTATTTCACCTGCAAAAAATAAACCCGGATGTTTTTTGCTTTCCATGGTTTCAGCATTTACATCAGCCAGCTCTACTCCCCCACAAGTAACAAACTCTTCCTTGAATGTTGTTTTTCCATGCACCTGGTATTCAGCTCGAAAGAGGTTTTCGATGAGCTTATTGAGGTCTTTTTTCGAGGCATCAATCCATCGGGTATCCTCACCTATCCCTGCATTTGCCACCAATTTCTTCCAAAGACGCTGCGGTATAAAAAAAAGCTGATTTCCTGAAATACCTCTTTTCGGGTGCTGTACTTTCTGTTCTTCGAATAATGCTCTCAAACTATCTTCTGTATGGGTGGCAACCCAGGAAATATGGATCTTAAAGCGATAATCCATCTGGTTTAACGCGCGGGCTCCCCAGGCGGAGAGCTTAAGCACAGCTGGGCCGCTAAAACCCCAATGAGTGATCAGCAAAGGGCCAGTAGTTTCAAGTTTGGTACCCACGATCCTGATCTTGACGTCTGGCAAAGAAATACCCGACAGCGGCACCAGATCGAAAGCAGGGATATTGAAGGTAAACAAGGAAGGGACAGGATCTACCACCTCAATGTTTCTCTCTCTTAACCAGTCATATCCTGTCCGCTTAGGAAAGCCCCCTGAAGCGATGATGACTTTATCAGCTTCCACGACTTCATCATGTTTGCCTAGCAATAGAAAGGTGCCATCCTCCTGGGGCAAAATCCGGTCTATCCCATACTTAAGTTTCAATTGCACGTTAAATTTTTTTGCCTGGTAAAGAAGGCAGTCAATAATGGTTTCTGATGAGTCGGATACAGGAAACATTCTGCCGTCATCTTCTATTTTTAGAGATACACCCCTGTTAGTAAACCAATTAACAGTATCTTTTGCATCAAATGCTTTAAATGGTTTCTTAAGCCATCTGTTCCCTCGGGGATAAAATTTTACCAGTTGGTGTGGCTCAAAACAGGCGTGTGTTACGTTACATCGACCACCACCGGATATACGCACCTTTGCTAAAACCTTATCGGTTCGTTCCAGGATGATGACTGCTGCGTCGGGAAAAGTCTCAGCAGCACTAATGGCTGCAAAAAACCCCGCTGCACCTGCCCCAATCACAAAAACTCTTGGTTTCATCATTTAAATTTCACTATTTAATTACTTTCTTGATCGAAAGTGAAGCTATAGATTTTAAATATATTAAATTGTAGCCTGTATCGTTATCCTGTTTAAATGAAAGTCATCCTTCCTTTTATAATTTACTTTTTTACTACGGTTTCCTCCTTTGCTCAGGCTAATGCCACCAGTAGAGCGATGGATAATCTTTACACAAAGGCAAAATCCCAAATGAAGGAGGGAAGTTATGAGGCGGCAAGCACTACTTTTAGGCTAATGCTCGATAAAAAAGACATTTTACCCACCGATATGGCTTTTCATTTCGCAGAAACCCTCTATATGATTGGCCAATATCAGAATAGTAAAAGTTTTATTCAAAGATATCTCAATATTACTGGAAGAGGCGGTGAATTTTATTCTCAGGCTATAGAACTACAGGGGATGCTAGCGTTAAAATCTGAAGAAATAAAAACCTGTAATCTATGCAATTCCTTTGGCTACAGGCTCGAAACCTGCCATACCTGTCATGGCGAGGAGTCTATACGACAAAGCTGCCCCTACTGTAAAGGGAAGGGTATTAGCGTATGTACAGCGTGTGACGGTGATGGTGTGATCATTTCCCGAAGTAACTTTAAGGAGATCTATAAATCATGCCATGTGTGCGATAGTAAAGGCTATGTAACATGCCCTACCTGTATGGGCGCAAAGGAAATCAACGGAGAATGTCCTACCTGTCATGGACAAGGGAAGACATCATCCACAGAAATCTGCGATCATAAACAGAAGAATGGCACTTTTTAAAACCTATTGACAATACTGGGAAATTAACTTTTCAGCTTCTGCAACCTGCAAGTTTTTGGCCATCTTTAAATCACTACAAGCACCCTTAGACTGCTTCAAATGCACTTTTAATGCTCCGCGATACAAATAGGCTTCACCCAAATCCTTGTCGATCCTGATCGCATTGCTGTAATCATCCATTGCCTGTTGCACCTCACCCAACTTATGGTTGGCGCGGCCCTTTAACAGTAATGCCTGTGCATTATCCGAATTGCCTTTCAGGGCATTGTCGAAGTAAAATGCAGCGTTGGCATAATCTTTCTTTTTCAAGTTTAACTTGCCAATGCTCAGATTGGCATTGACATTTTCAGGCTCCAATTTAAGTACCCGATTGTAATCTTCCAAAGCCTTTTCAACCTGCCCGAGCTCTTCATACGCCCTACCCCGGTTATAGATAGACTTGATATGCGAAGGATTAAGGTTAATGTATTCTGTGTACGATAACACCGCCTTTTGATATTCGCCAGCAGCAAAATATTGGTCTGCCTTACTTGAATCTTCGTTGCTACAGCCTACTATAAAAGCAAAAAAGAAGCCTGTAAAAATGATTTTAAAGTTCATTGATATTTTAGTTGCCATCATTTGATGTTATGTATTAAACGAACGATTCCCTGGTTACGAGTAAGAAAACCTACCCATGCTCAACAGAAATGGTGAGATTAGCCGCTACACCTTCTTCTTTCAAACTCTTGTCCAGATTTTCTCTTAAAGATTTGATAATTTCCTGACAAATTTTATCCTCAATTTTCTTTTTCAACGCTGCCTCACTTAAAAAAACTGAAGCGATCCATTTTATAGCTTTTCCTTTCTTATTTTCTACAACTTCCTGGGCATTTAGTACATCTATTTGAACAGAAATGCGTGCCATATAATAAGAAAGTAAAGATGTTGATAAAATTAAAAGGTAAAACTAATTATAAAGTTAATAACTCCCACCTTGTTGAAGCGTTTTTGCGCCATTTAAATTTCCTTTCAGGCCTTTATAGCTGATCAACTCACACTCAGCATGACCTACAGCCATGTTAGCTTTTATCTTTAAAGGCACCTTGTTGATGTCATCGGAGAACCACACGGTAATGGCATCTTTTCCAGAAAACAACTTATTATCAGGCATTACTGGCACTAGTTTAATGGCTGTAAATTTGCCTAATTTTAACTTAACCTCCTCCTTCCCTTCATAACGGATCGCAAAATCATAAATTTGATCTTCAAAAAAGGCATCAACGACGATGATATCCCCTTTCCTGTATTTTGAATAGTCCAAGGTCCTCAAATACATATAGCCACCCACCAGGTCCCGGATATCTTCTGGCGCTTTAAAATAGGAAGGTTCTTTAAATTCCCCGGTATGCTTGTCCTTGACCATTACTTCGATGGTATTGGTATTACGGTCAAAATTGACGATCTCATGCTTCCTGTGCTTGTTTTCTTTGATTTTTCGATACGCAATATGGGGAACAAGCGAAAGTGTATCGACATAGGCTCCCCAGTTATCATCTACTTTTGCTACCCAATCAACAGCACCGCTGGTTTGTCCAAAAATATCCATTCTGTAGCATCCGCGGCCATTGACCCTATAGGTGCCAGGGTAAACCTTCATTTGTGCTTTACCGACCGTAATAAAGCCAAAATTCAGCCTGTACTCCAGCTCCTCCCCTTTAGATATGTTGTTCTGAGATACAATAGGATGTTTTGAGGCATCCTCGCGAAAAAAATACGAGGATAGCAGAACACATAAACCTAAAAATATCAAGTATCTCATGCGAAATGTTTACTGATGGTAAGCCAATTGAATCCAAATTTAAGTAAAAATAGACTTCTATAGTAAAGAAAGAATCTATTAAACTTACACGTTTTAAAACGGTAGAAACATCCAAAATAGTGTACCAAGGGAACGAAACATAAGGATAAAAAAAGGGCTGACTATCTATGAAAACGGTCATACCCTTAATTCGTAGCTATTTGCCGTGATTTATTTACACAGCCACTTGATTTTCACGTAGAGCATCATTTAAGGAGGTCTTCAGATCCGTGCTTGCTTTTCTCTTTCCTATAATCAAGGCACATGGAACCTGAAAATCACCGGCCGGGAATTTTTTGGTGTAAGAACCTGGTATTACAACCGATCGTTCAGGTACATATCCTTTATATTCCACTGGCGTATTGCCAGTTATGTCGATTATTTTTGAACTGGCAGTTAAAGTCACATTTGCGCCCAGAACTGCCTCCTTTCCAATTCGCACCCCCTCCACCAATATACATCTTGAGCCTATGAACGCATGATCTTCCACAATAACAGGGGCTGCCTGTACAGGTTCCAATACTCCTCCTATGCCCACTCCGCCGCTTAAATGCACATTTTTGCCGATTTGGGCACAACTACCTACCGTAGCCCACGTATCTACCATCGTACCCTCCCCTACATATGCGCCAATATTGACATAGGACGGCATCAAAATCACGCCATTGGCCAAAAAGGCGCCATATCGGGCCAATGCATGAGGCACTACGCGTACACCTAATTTTTCAAAACCGCGTTTTAACTTGATTTTATCATGAAATTCGAACGGCCCAACTTCAATTACATGCATTTTCTGGATTGGAAAATAAAGAATTACAGCCTTTTTTATCCACTCATTCACCTGCCAACTATCCTCTACAGGTTCGGCAACACGGTGAACACCCCTGTCAAGCTCGTCAATAATGGTTTTTATAGCAATTGTCGTGTCTTTATCCTTTAAGTAGGATCTGTCGTCCCATGCTCTTTCAATAATTTCTTTTAATTCCATAAAAACCGAATTCAGACTTTTTTTTATTTTATTTAGGTGATGAAAAGTATAATCATTGTGATTGCTTCCGTGTTAAAACCCGTGGATGACACACGTATGTATGAGAAGTTTGCTATTTCATTGAGCCAAACAAATAAATATGAGATTAATATCATAGGGTTTTCTTCAAAAAAAAATAAAAATCATCATAATATATTTTTTTATCCTC
>LXQK01000139.1 GCA_001683905.1 Marivirga sp. ANT-B6 | reverse complement strand
GAAGAGTTGAAGAAGTTAAGTTTAATATGATTATTAATATATTGTTTTAATTCTTTTGCAGTTACTTCCTCCGTGGTCGTAATGAATTCCTTAACCTCCTTAGGCTTAGCAGTAAATATTTTTTGAAACAAGTCTTTGATAAGGCTAAGCCTGATATACTCGTTGGTAGACTTCATCTTCTTCTTCAGCCGAAGATCACTGAATTCTTCATTTCCCTTAAAGTCGATCCTATGAATTTTGACTTTAGCGTTTCGATTGATATCAATTTTAAGCTGCACATTATTGGTAAGGACGGTGTCTCTCACCTGTTCCATCTTAACTTTGACATTTAAAAACCCCTTGTCGATAAAGTAATTCTTGATAGTCAGCTCAGTGTTTTTCATGAGCGCGTCGGTAAGCACTCGTCCTTTGTATAGACTTATTTTTTTTGAAAGCTCAGTCTCCTGCGATTTATTGACTCCTTTAAAAATAAACTTCGTTAGCCTTGGCCTTTCTTTAATAGCAACATTTAGATAAACCTTATCCTCTTCAAATTTTGTAGCGTTGATCGACACATCGTCTATAATTCCCTGTGCCCATATTCTTTTAATCGCATTGGTGATATCGTCTCCAGGTATTTTTATTCTGTCGCCCACTTCCAAACCCGTAAGCGATTTGATGGCTATATCGCTTAATGTTTCGAGTCCGGTGACATTAATTTCGGCAATCTCATACTCCTTGGGTGTGGAGTAGTCTATCGTATTCCCATCATTCGCCCGCTGCCCTCTGCCTACCCGCACCTGAGCAGAAAGTATTTGAACTGACAATAAAAATATTATTAATAAAGCTGATTTTTTCATTTATAGGCGTATCTACACTAAATATTTTGGTTCTTATTTTACCTGTTCACTGATTTTACCAAACCTTCTTTCTCTTTGTTGGTACGATAGTAATGCCTGATAAAGATGTTCTTTTCTAAAATCTGGCCATAAAACGCTGGTCATGTACAATTCTGTATAGGCAAGTTGCCAAAGCAGAAAATTACTTATCCGCATCTCGCCGCTAGTTCGTATCAGCAATTCCGGGTCGGGAATATTTGCGGTATTGAGATAACGGGAAAAGAGCTCATTATTTATATCTGAACTCATAATTGTTCCATTTTTTACATCTTCTGCTATTTTCCTGGTGGCATCGAGCAATTCCCACCTTCCGCTATAGTTCAGCGCTAATACCAGCGTAAGTCCATCGTTTTTGCTGGTTGCCGCCATGGCTTCCTGAAGCTCTGCCTGGCACATCTTAGGTAGCTGTGCTGTATCGCCAATAGTACCTAGCCGAATGTTATTTTTTGTTAATGTTTTTGTTTCGTTCTTGATCGTTGACACCAAAAGCTGCATCAAGGCGTCGACTTCCATTTTAGGCCGGCCCCAGTTTTCTGTTGAAAAGGCATATAAGGTAAGATATTTTATACCTAATTCTGCACAGCTCTCCGTCACCTCTCTCACCGCTTTGACGGCATTTGTATGCCCAAAAACCCTAGCTGCGCCTTTATTTTTTGCCCACCTGCCATTTCCGTCCATAATCACGGCAATATGCTGAGGTAAATTCATCAGGTCTATATTTTCTATCATCACATCCGCTTTGCTGCAAAAATAATTCGCAAGTTACAAAAAGGATTAATTATTATAAAGATTATATACGTTTCTTTACACGTGTAATATTAATGATATTTATAGGGACATGGGATGTTATAAAAGGTATAGCTGATGGTGAATCCGGTGAAATAATACCAGTCATTATGGTGATCATTCCCGTAATTATAATTTTTTACATCCAACTGCCTTTCTGCGACATTATCGAGGTAGTCTGTGAAGGTTTTACGGGCACCAAATTCGGCACCAAAAATTAAGCGAGGCGTGAGAATATATTTTATACCCAATCCAAAAGGAATAACAGGTTGGATATTGCTGTAGTCCGTTACTTTTTCATCGTGTCCGGAAAATGAAAATAATCCGGCCCCGGCAAATAAATAAGGCGAAGAGCGATTTCTGGAACCCTCGCTTCTGAAATTCAGAAAATGATATTCTAGTGACACAGCTGCTTCAAGCGCAAAAATATCGAAAGAGTAATCCCTGATTTCAGCAAATGGGTCTACAGGTTGTGTATCAGTTGCCGTAAGGAGTCCTCCGGTAAGGCTGTATTTCAGACTCCATGCCTGGTCTATATTTGTGCGGTAAAATGCTGTAATAGCAGGTCTGTTTAGGGTTATATCATACCCACGCACCAGTTCGCCTGTATAGGCCATGCCGCCAATACCCGCGCCGATCTCCGTTCGTTGCCCGAAGGAGGTAATGGAAATCATAAGGCATACTATAAAAAAAGGAAAACCAATGTTTGATTTTCCTGCTAACAATGATGTCATCTGGATTGAATTTATGTTATCTTCTATATTTCGGTTTTCTCAGGTTATTGGCAATCAAGTAGCTTATTTGAACGCTGGTAATGATATATGTGTCATTTCCTGAACCACCACGTTGGTCTCCCTCGGCACCATAACCCGCATACACGTCATACCCGTCGTAACTGTATGGTGTAGTTGTATTGCCTATCGCTTCGAAATTACGCTGTTTTCCTGAAACAACAGCAGTAGGCTCCTTTGCCCGAAACGACATCGCGCGGCTCAAGTTGTCATCAAGCAGCCCGAGGTTAGCATATTCTCCACTCACATCAGGCTCCTTTGCCCGAAACGACATCGCGCGGCTCAAGTTGTCATCAAGCAGCCCGAGGTTAGCATATTCTCCACTCACATCATCAATATAATCAAAGAACAGGTATCTGTATCCAATTTCTACCGAAAGGTCTAGACGATTTGATATCTTATATTTTACACCTAAACCAAACGGAATCGCGATTTGGATTCGTTTGTATGGATTAACGCCAGACCCATTGGCATATTGCCCCTCTGTACCCAAGGGTTGTAGCTCGATCCATTGGCCTGCCTCCGGCAGCGGGGTCCCATCATTCCAATAGGTATCGGGAACTATTGCTTTGGGATTGTGATGAAATATGGCTACACCGGCAAAAGCATAGGGCGTAAAGGCTGGGCGATTCAAAAATACGCCCCTCCTTGAGATAAAGTCATAAACGCTGACTACGGCAAGCTCTTTGATGTCATTCCTAAAATGCTGGTTTCTGGCGTATCTGAAGCGTCCCTCGGCGTCTGTAGGATCAGCAGCGTTGTCATCAGCAAATAATCTTCCATAGATGAAACTTCCGCGGATGAAAATATTGTTGCCTAGCTTTCTGGAAGCTGCTATACCAAAGCCAGGCCTCGTGTACCCGAGTTCTGTACTTAGGGCACCAGATCTTGGGGCCAAATCGCCAAAATAATTCATGGCATTGATGCTGAAACTTACAGTAGTATATGCATCAGAAGGAGAGTATCTGACTTTTTCTCCTCTGAAAGTAGAAGGATTGCCTTTTTTTCGTTGGGCGATCACCTGGGAGGTGCATAATAATAAAGAAGCACAAACTAATGCCGAGAAATAAATCTTATTCATACCAATAAATATTACGGAATCGCAGCTTTTAACCCCTCCTGCAAGCAAAGATAATTATAAGAATTTATATAAAAAAGTTAATTCCTGATATCCAGTCCCCAGCTTAATTTTTGACGTAAGGTATCTAAAAAATTATAGCCATTGAGTTTCACCAGTTTAGCTTTAAAGTCTTCTTTTCTTACAGCCATCTGAATCGATTCGTCTACCGTATAAGACCGGGAATCTAACGATACAAGAAAGTTTTTGCTGCGCCCTTCGATTTCAAATGAAATCACGCTTTTGTCGGACACCACCATCGGCCTTACATTCAGGTTGTGAGGGCTTACCGGAGTAATGATGAAATTGTGCGACTGTGGCAAAACAACAGGTCCACCACAGCTGATAGAATATCCCGTAGACCCTGTGGGGGTAGAAACAATAAGTCCATCAGCCCAATAGGAATTCAGATACTCGCCATCGATAAAAGTATGCACAACAATCATCGAAGAAGTATCTTTCTTCAATATGGTAAATTCATTGAGCCCAAAATTAAGGGCGCCAAATATATCCCAATCAGACTCAAGTTTTAGCAGTGTCCGGTAATCGAACGTAAAAAAATTGTTATAAAGCGCACTGATAGCTTTAGAAATTTCTGTCTTTGAGGTGGTTGCTAAAAAACCCAGTCTTCCTGTATTAATTCCCAGGATAGGGATTTCCTGCGGCCCAACATGCGTTATTACCTCCAGCAGCGTTCCGTCACCGCCCAAGCTTATGATAAAGTTCAGGTCAGCGATATCCTCGCCAGGTTTATAGGCGATATATTTCCCAAACTTAACAGATGATTCTTTAAGTATAGCAAGAAAGTTTGTTGATAGATAGATCTCAGCACCCTTTTTATTTAATTCATCAAATACCTCCTGAATATAGGGTATACTTTCATCAATAAATTTTCTTCCATGAACGCCTATTTTCATTGTTGTTATTATCGTAGTAGATGATATAATCCTGGGGCAAGAACTAAATGTCCAGGTATTTTAGTAAAATATCCAGCCTTTCCTTTTCATTAGAAATAATTTGCGTCTCCTGGAAATGAGCGATTATTCTATATCCAAATCGTTCCAAAGTGGCCATGGTGCGAGATAGATCAATTCTATTGATCTTTAAGGTTAGTTTTATTTTACTGGGATCAAGAATATCCGTAACAATACAGCTACTTAAGATCTTCGCATCGTCAGATTCAATAAGCCTGCTGATTTCAGCCAAAGAGTAGTCGATTTGGCGCATGGAAATAACAAGAATGCCACCAGGGTTTTGAACTGCCGCACTTTGCGCGAATGCAGTAAGGGTATCCTCAACGCTGATCACGCCAATGAAGTGATTTCCCTCGTCAAGAACAGCTACCATTTGGATATGGTAATCGGCAGCAACTTTTACAACATCATAAAAATGCTGGTGTTGATAAACTTTACATTCCTTGGCAATTAGTTCGAAGCTGGAAATATTTTCGTCCTTATTATTATGGGTAAAAATAATTTCTTCGGAAATAAAACCCAGGAAATCCCCTTTTTCAATTACAGGCAGCTGATTGGTCCGCAACTCTACCATCCATGTGATCGCTTTCGAGGCGTCATCGGTTAGTTTCAATGGTGGGATCATTTGGTTTATAAGTTCCTCTGCAATCATCTTAATTATATTTGTAAAGAAAATTCTCTAAGATATCATTAAATGTTTCGGGATGTTCCATCATAGGTGCATGAGAGCATTTGTCAATGAATCGCAACAAACCATTAGGGATCAACCTATTAAACTCATGTGCTACCATGGGAGGTGTAATGGTATCATTTAGCCCCCAAATCAATAACGTTGGCACTTGTATATTAGTTATTTCTTTAGCCATGTTATGTCGCTGTGCCGACTTGGCAATGGCTACAATGCGCATACACTTCGGGATGCTTTTTGTAATTTCAAAAACCTCATCCACATATTCTTTGGTTGCCGTTTTCGGATCATAAAAAGTATATTCTACACGCTCTTTGATGTAGTCATAGCTTCCGCGTTTAGGAAAAGAACCTCCCATAGAATTTTCAAACAGGCCGGAGCTCCCGGTAAGGACCAGGCTCTTCATCTTATCCTCGTTCTGCAAAGCATAAATTAAGGCAATATGGCCTCCTAAGGAGTTCCCCATTAAGTGTAAATCGGAGAGTTTTTGCTGTGCTACAAATTTCTCTACATATTCTACCAAGGCATCTAAACCCAGCTCCCGGATGGGCATTTCATAAATAGGCAACATAGGGATAACCACCCTGAAGTTTTCCGAGAATCTGTCTACGACACTTTGCCAGTTGCTTAAGGCACCAAATAAACCGTGTAAAAGCAGTAAAGTTTCACCTTTACCTTCATCAATATATTTAAACTCACCTGCTTCTTTTACTTGTACCAACATATACGTTTTATAAACTCAAATAGCTAATAACCACAAAATAATAGATAATAGGAAAATTCAATCGATTATTTTATTAAAATTTACCCAATTGCGTAATATTTGAAGACCAAACTGTGTCAAATGTGCTTCGGGATGAAACTGGAGGCCTCTTATCGGTAAATACTGGTGTCTCAATGCCATTAACTCCCCTGCTGGTGTTTCGGCGATAGATTGCAGGGCTGCAGGAAGATTGTTTAGGATCAATGAATGATACCGAACAATATTAAAAGGCATGGCTATGCCAGTGAAGAGATAGTCGGCGGAAAAATGGATGCTGGATACTTTACCATGCATAGGTTTGAGGGCCTTTTCTAATGCTGCCCCATAGTATTCACCGATGGCCTGGTGACCCAGGCAAATACCCAGGATTGGCAATTTCTTTTCATAATACGCTAACACCTTCATCAGGTTGCCTGCCTTTGCCGGAGTTTCGGGACCTGGAGATATCACAATCCCTTGATATCTCTCCCTGGTGATTTCTTCCATAGCGCAATTGTTTCGAATAACCTGGCAGGAAACGCCAAGTTGATTGAAATAATCGACAAGGTTATAAGTGAAAGAATCAAAATTGTCAAGCAAGAGTATCAAGGCAGTTCTTTAAAGATCAAGGATTTTACCGATTCTATCAGCCCCTGTGTGAAAGGTAGTAGGGAAGTGAACATGTCAATGAACCCGGGTGCGAAAGCTAGAATGATGGGATATACGACCGAATTATCGGCCATATCTTCGGGTACATGGACCCCCAGGTTGGCTGCAAACCAGAAAAATAAGCTAAGTGCAAAAGCCCATTTCAAGATCCCTATCAAAGCGCCTGCAGCGTTATCGATCATGCCAAACGGGGTAAAATCCAGTGCCTTTTTTAGAATGGTACCTCCCAGGTTCAGTAGCAAAAGTGTACCTACAAAGATGAGTAAAAAGGCGATATAGGGGATCGTCTTATTATAATCTACATCATAGGAAACCAACGTACTAACCCCCCAGTCCAACAATTTAAATCCAAGCACTAAGGCTATAAATAAGGCTAGAATACCAATTACCTCGAGCAGCAGGCCCTTTGTATATCCCTTATAAGCCCCGAAAATCAAGGGAACAAGTAATACGATATCGATGGTTTCCAATAGTTGAGATGCAATTTTAGGTTTGGTCCAGGCAATAATAGTGCAGAGAACGCCAGTCGTAGCAGCTATTGTTATACATCGAACGCACAGGAATGGTATAAATTACCTGGACAAGACGGCTTTTACAACTTCGGAAATCTTCCTGCCATCAGCTTTGCCGGCCAGCGTCTTGGAGGCAGCACCCATAACTTTACCCATATCCTGCGGGCCAGACGCTCCTACCTCTTTTACGATGCGCTCAATTTCCTGCTTCAGCTCTTCGTCAGTAAGCTGCCTCGGCATATACCTGCTGATAAATTCATACTCGCCTAATTCTATTTGTGCCAGGTCTTCTCGCCCTTGTTGTTGAAAAACTTCTGCCGATTCTTTTCTTTGTTTTGCCGCTTTGGTCAGAAGTTTCAACTCAGCCTCTTCGGTAATGCCCGCACTGCTACCTTTTTCCGTTTCCGCCAACAATATCAACGACTTAATGCTTCGCAAAGCACGCAATTCATCTTTTTCCTTAGCAAGCATTGCCTTCTTGATGTCTGCATCTATTTTCTCCTTCAGCGCCATATTTCTTTATTAAATTTTTTAATTATTAACTTGCATGTAAAGTTATACATTTAATTAAATTTCCTATGACAAAACTAAGCGTAAATATCAATAAGCTAGCTACGCTAAGAAATGCCAGGGGAGGCAACAACCCTGATATTGTGAAGTCAGCCCTCGATTGTGAGCGTTTTGGTGCAGAGGGCGTTACGGTACATCCGCGCCCTGACGAGCGGCATATCCGCTACGATGATGTACTAGCTTTACAACCAGTTTTGACCACAGAGTTTAATATTGAAGGTTACCCTGACCAAAGGTTCATGGATTTAGTAGGAAGGGTAAGACCTGCCCAGGCAACACTTGTTCCTGACGCACCCGAGGCGATAACTTCCAATGCGGGCTGGGACACCGTAAAACAATTTGATTTTTTAACTGAAATCGTCAAAGAGCTAAAGCAACAGGGCATCCGTACCTCCATTTTCATTGATCCAGTACAAAAGATGATAGAAAATGCGGCTCGGCTAGGGACTGACAGGGTTGAATTGTATACTGAGGCCTACGCGCGTGGTTATACCAAGGGGCGGGAGAAGGCAATTACGCCCTATCGTGAGGCTGCCGTGTTTGCCCATCAGCATGATTTAGAAATTAACGCCGGTCACGACCTGGATCTTGAAAACCTACAATATTTTCATCAGCAAATTCCTCATCTCAAGGAAGTTTCTATTGGCCACGCACTAATTTGTGATGCTATTTACCTGGGGCTTGAAAATACCATTCAGCTTTATAAACAAAAGTTAACTTAGTAAGTAAAGACATTATGCAGTTGAATTTTAAGAAAATGGGGAAGGGTCAGCCCTTCATTATCCTTCATGGCTTATTTGGTTCCCTTGATAATTGGCAATCTATTGCCCGGGAATTGGCTTCTACATTCGAGGTTTACCTGGTAGACTTACGCAATCATGGGGATTCTTTTCATCACGAAGATTTTTCCTACGATGCCATGTCGAAGGATCTTGCGATATTTTTAACCACGCATACCATCGAGAACCCCATCATTATGGGCCATTCTATGGGCGGGAAGGTGGCTATGAACTTTGCTCTAAAAAATCCTGGCCATTTCGACAAATTGATTGTGGTGGACATCGCGCCGAAGTCTTACCCTGTACACCACGATCGAATACTCGAAGGATTAAGCGCACTAGATGTTAAAAATCTCACTTCAAGAAATGAGGCTGACCAGCAGCTTGCCGAATATGTGCCACAGCGTGCGGTAAGGCAGTTTCTTTTAAAAAATATGGGGCGCGAAAAATCTGGTGGTTTTTCCTGGAAAATTAATTTGGAGGGAATTCAAGAGAATATCGGATTGGTAGGAGATGGTATAGCCGATAATTTGCGATCGGATAAACAAACCTTGTTCATTGTCGGAAAGAAGTCAGATTATATAAAGGAAGAAGATATTAGTGGCATTCGGGCGATATTCGCCAATAGTAAAATAGAGTGGATTGAAGGTGCTGGGCATTGGGTTCATGCTGAGCAGCCTCAGCAATTTCTTGCCGTGGTAAATGCTTTTCTCGACGGGGCATCATCGAAACCTGCTGAACAGGTAAAATAGAAGTGTAAGGATTATGCTGATAAGAATGCTGGTTCCCAGGGGGAAGTAAAAGGTAAAATTCTCTCTTTTAACCGTAACATCACCCGGAATATTTGGTGCTTTCGGTAACATGACAAAAATGACGCCTATCACCACAAGTACCAATCCTCCAATGATCAATAGTTTTCCCATACTTTTAAAGTTATAATCTTTCATACCAATTATGAATAATATCAATAAAGGTAAAGTCTACCTTATTCCTTCTACCATTGCAGAGCATACCTACGATAAAGTTATAACCCCTCAGGTAATAGAAGTTATTAAAAATACAGGATATTTTTTAGTTGAAAATATCCGCACGGCCCGACGCTATATTAGCAGCTTGCAGTTAGGGATGGTTATTGAGGACCTTCAATTCGAGGTTCTGGATAAAAAAACCGATGTAGCTGCAGCCAGAAGGTTATTAGATCCTGTGCAGAACGGAAGAGATTGTGGAATTATCTCTGAGGCAGGTTGTCCTGGTATTGCTGATCCCGGCGCATCGGCAGTAAAATGGGCGCACGAGTTTGGGATCGCCGTAGTACCTTTGGTGGGCCCCTCTTCTATTTTACTTGCGCTGATGGCATCGGGCTTTAGCGGGCAGTCGTTTGTTTTCCATGGATATTTGCCCATTCCACAGGGAGAGAGAAAGCAAGCTATTGAGCGGCTGGAGTCCGCCGCACGGAAGATTCATCAGACCCAGATATTTATGGAAACACCATATAGAAATGATAAGCTGATGGAAGATATTCTTCAAAGCTGTCATAGCGGTACCATGTTGTGCATCGCCAAAGACATTACCTCTGCCGATGAAATGATCGTTAGTAAGTCTGTGGGAGAGTGGAAACAGAGCAAGCCTACGCTTCATAAGTCTCCTGTAATCTTTCTTATTTTCGCAGGATAAGGATCTTTATACGCGCCAAAACAGGTTCATGAGGATCAAAGCTACAGTTAGGGATGCGCATCTGGATTTATAGGCTTATCCGATGCACATATAATTTTATTTTAATTGTAATTATTCTAAATTTGTGCCCTTAAACCACTCAAATTCTCTAAGCAAAACATTATGCCATATCTTTTTACATCTGAATCAGTTTCTGAAGGACATCCTGATAAAGTAGCTGACCAAATTTCTGATGCCATTCTTGACGCAATGCTATCGCAAGATCCACAATCGAGGGTTGCTTGCGAAACTTTTGTAACCACCGGTTTGGTGGTAGTTGGTGGCGAAGTAACAACCAGTGCCTATGTTGAAATCCCTGATATTGTGCGTGCCACGATAAAAAAAATCGGGTACAATAGTGATGATTATAGATTTGATGCCGAATCTTGTGGTGTTATGGTAACTTTACACAGCCAGTCTGCCGATATCGCCCAGGGCGTAGATGAGGGAGATAATAAAGAGCAGGGTGCAGGAGACCAGGGAATGATGTTTGGATATGCCACTACTGAAACGCCGGAATTTATGCCTATGGCACTGGCTTTCTCTCATAAGCTTGTAAAAGAACTGGCAAGAATCAGAAAAGAAAGCCCAGAATTAATGTCATACCTGAGGCCCGACTCCAAGGCACAGGTAACGATCGAATATGACGACAATGGGAAGCCAACTCGTGTGGATACCGTCGTTGTTTCTACCCAACATGATGATTTTGTAAAGCCTGCGGATAAGTCTTCTGCAAGCATTAAAGCTGCCGACGATAAGATGTTGGCAAAAATCAAAGAAGATGTCATAGCCCATGTTGTTAAGAAAGTAATTCCTGCCGGATTATTGCAAAATACCACTTACCATATCAATCCTACAGGAAAATTTGTAATTGGTGGCCCACATGGTGATGCTGGCCTTACGGGAAGAAAAATAATTGTAGATACTTACGGTGGTAAAGGTGCCCATGGCGGTGGTGCATTTTCAGGTAAAGACCCTTCTAAAGTAGATAGAAGTGCTGCCTATGCGGCACGACATATAGCAAAAAATATGGTGGCTGCAGGTGTTGCCGACGAGGTGCTTATTCAGGTAGCATATGCTATTGGTGTGGCCAAACCCGTTTCGTTACTTGTAAATACTTATGGCAAAGCCA
>LXQK01000138.1 GCA_001683905.1 Marivirga sp. ANT-B6 | reverse complement strand
GAATTTTACGCTTGCTGGCAGGATAGAATATAGTAATGATCTTCCTGATACTTCCTTTCAAAATATATTTGTCATCGACGGTAAAAGGATTACGCTTGAGCAATTCTCGGAAATGCTTCAAGTCATTGAAGGATTTGATTTTAAGTTCTCTATACATGACCCATCAGATGAATTACCAGAATGAGGCTCACAAAAGAACAGAACGCAAAGTGCCGAATTGTTGTGTATCATATTAGAAAATCAATGAAAAGTCTTATTCTAATTTTTGCACTTTTTTATCCTAATTTTTTTTATGCTCGGGACAAACAGGATTTGAGATACTCATTCAAGAAGAATAATCTTTTTGACGAAGCTAAGCAGGAATTAGAAAATTTCGAAAGTAAACATGGTCATTTTATAAAAACTTCAAATGCTAGAGTTCATAATGTTCATGATGATATCAAATTCATCATGGATTGTCTAAAAATTGATATGGCAATAGGCGGTGGATGGTAAGAGGTGGATATATTCACACAGCTTTTTTATGAGACCTATCCTGAAAGCAGGTTAGGTCTGATTCTTGAAGATGGCGGCTATGTAGCAACTAACCATCGATAATTTTGAAAAAATGGCAGTTTTTTCCCTAAAAGGAGACAGTAAAATAATAGAAAGAGTGGGCGATGAAATATTGATAATTTTTTCAAAATCGATTGACATAGCTTTAATGGCATTAAAATTTCAGGAGTTGAGCCGGCAAACATCTAATTTTCTCATATGCACGCCGCATTGCACTATGGCGAAATTATTGAAAAGGAGGGATCCCTCTTCGGTTCATCCATCAATAAAACCTCAAGAATACTGAGCCTTGCCAAACAAGATGAAATTTTATACTCACTGAATTTGTAAAGATGTTGCTAAAACAGATTAATTTTACAATGGAGGGAGCGGGCAATATTCAGTTTAAGAATTTAATTGCCGAAACCTGGAATTATTCCATATAGTACAACAAATCGAAGGAGGACTTTAAGGGTTCTGTTATAGAACCGGTTTGCAAAATGATTTTAGGGAACAAGGATATCAACTTAAAAACAGTTCATCAAGGTGTTTCTAACCATTGTTGTTCAACCGATTGTATGGCTTTATTTGAAAAGAAAGCCAAAAGTTTATAGATTATAATTGAGATGAAAAAAGAAAATATACTCCTACATATAAAAAATATGGTCTGTCCACGGTGTATTACTACCGTGCAAAAATTAATGAAAAAAAACGGCTTAAAACCTATTTCAATAACACTGGGCACTGCCTTACTTCTTGAAGAACCAGATCAGGCCACACTGGATGAACTGGACAAATCCCTCCAGGCATCCGGTTTTAAATTGATCGATGACCGCAAAAGCAGGATTTTGGAAAAGATAAAGACCCTAATAATCCAGAATATCCATCATACCGATCAATTTGACCTGTCCCTTAATTGGTCCTCATACCTTTCCGAAGAATTGGGCTACGAATACAAATATTTAAGTGGTCTTTTTTCCACTACGGCAGGTATTACGCTGGAACAGTATATTATCCGGCAGAAAATGGAAAAGGTAAAGGAGTTCTTGATCTATGACGAGCTTTCGGTTAAAGAGATTGCCTTTCGGTTGGGTTATAGCAGTATGGCGCACCTGTCCAGTCAATTCAAAAAGATAATCGGCCTTACACCGACCGCCTTCAAAAAAACGGTTAAATCCCACCTCAGTAGAAAATCATTGGATGATTTA
>LXQK01000137.1:8433-11933 GCA_001683905.1 Marivirga sp. ANT-B6 | reverse complement strand
ATAAAAACTTATTTCAGACTTTCTTCCGGTTTTGTCTCAACCTTTTTTTTGGCAGATGGTCTGCTAAAAGTATTGTTTAGAATCTTTTTATAATTGAGGGAGTCTTTTACCAGCTGGTCTTGATTGTATTGGCTTCTCATATCGAAAAAAATAAAATTTAAAAAAAATAAGTCACTAAGAAACGGCAAGTGTGCCTCACTTTAAATTAAACATGTATAGTAGACTTAAAGTTTAGCAATTTCAAACAAAAAGTTATACCCAGGAAAATTGAGTATTTTTGCATAGGCAAGGATGACCATACGACGCATTTGCGCTGATGGAACACTTTTAATTAGACATTATATTTTATCTTTGAAAAAAGCACACCTAAACTAATGTAATTTGAAACTAGCAGCCGTTGATATTGGATCAAATGCGATCCGACTACAGGTTACCAAGGTGATTGAATACCAGGGCCAGGTAAAGTTTAAAAAACTAGAATATCTCCGTTTTCCGCTTCGGCTAGGCCAGGATGTTTTCAAGTTAAAGTACATCAGTGAAGTGAACAAGGCTAAATTCATGCAGTTGATGCATGCATTTAAGCTGCTGATAGACCTTTATGAAGTAGATAGTTATATGGCATGTGCCACCTCTGCAATGCGCGAGTCTGCAAATGGTGCTGAGATAGCAGCAGACGTCAACAATTTGTTTGGCCTTAAGATTGAGATTATCGACGGCTCACAGGAGGCCGATATCATCAACAAGGCATTTGGTCATAAATTGGATGATAAAAAATATCTTCATATCGATGTTGGCGGCGGAAGCACAGAACTAATCTTATATCATAAGAAAAAGCAAATTGCCTCCAGTTCCTTTAAAATAGGATCTGTAAGGAGGCTGGGACTACATGAGTCACCTAAAATATTTGAGGAGATGACGGCCTGGATACTGAATCACGTGAGGCCAGACCAGGGAACAATAACGGCAATTGGTACAGGGGGAAATATCAACAAGGTCAAGGACCTGGCGAAGATCAAGAAATCAGCAAAGTTTATCAAACGCGAAAAGATTGAAGAAATAAAGCAATTTGTAGCCGGATATACACTCGAGGAAAGGATCAACATCCTGGAGCTGAACCCTGACCGTGCGGATGTTATTATTCCAGCGACAGAAATTTATATTGCCGTGATGAAATCAGCAAAAGCTGAAAAAATAATGATACCAGATGTAGGACTAAAGGATGGAATCATGCAAATCCTGTTTGAGAGAGCCTACGCCAATATCAAATAAGATTGTTACTGTTCGCATCAAATGAATCTGTCCTTGTATTAAAATAGCTTAGCCTTTAAAATCTCTTCCATGGTGACGTTATAAAATTCCTTATGGATATTAAATTCAGGTTTTTCATCTTCTTTCTTCACTACATAATTGCCATCCTCTTTCATGATGTAGGTATTCATATTATCTTTTTGGTTATATACCAAAATATTGATCGCCTGCTGCTTCAGTTTGACATCACACAGTAAAAAGAGGGCCTCCAACCGCCGCTCAAAGCTTCGCACCATGATATCGGCACTCCCGCCGTACACGCGGGGATCACCATTGTTATGGAAATAAAATATACGGGAATGCTCAAGAAAATCTCCCACAATGGAAAGTACTGAAATATTTTCGCTCAAACCAGCTCTACCTGGCCTTAAGCAACAAATCCCCCGCACCACCAGTTTAATAAGTACCCCCGCCTGAGAAGCTTTATAGAGCTCTTCGATAACATATTTATCTTCCAAAGAATTAAGCTTAATGCATATCCCACTGGGAAGCCCTTCCTGGGCATTTTTTGCTTCAATTTGAATTAGATCAATCAGCTGCTGGCGCATATCGCCTGGTGCAGTGATTAGGTTTTTATATACCTGTGGCAGTGAATGGCCTGTGATTACATTGAAGAACTCAGAAACGTCATGTGCGTATACATCATCCGTAGTCAACAGGCCAAGATCGGTATATAAGCGGGACGTATCTTCGTTGTAGTTTCCACTGGACATGTGCACATACCGTGTCACCTTCTGCCCTTCTTTTCGCACAATTAGCAATAGTTTAGTATGTGTCTTAAAGCTACCTATGCCATAAATCACAAAGCACCCTGCCTGCTGCAAGCGCTTTGCTTCGCGAATATTATTCTCCTCATCGAACCGCGCCTTTACTTCAAAAAGAACCGATACGTGTTTTCCATTTTCTGCAGCCGTCAACAAGGCGCTGGTAATGCGGCTTTCTTTCGCTAACCTGTAGATGGTAAGTTTTATGGCCAGTACACCTGGATCGTCTGCAGCTATTTCCAACAACTCAATCACGGGCGTAATGCTATTGTAAGGATGATGCAAAAGAATATCCTGATGTTGCAGTATCTCAAATACATTGTCGGTAGTTCCTACGGGATAGGTAACCGGCGGAACCGGCCTGTGTGGCGATGGTATGCGGTCCTTAAATTCGCTGTGGTTGATGATCTGCCAAAGGCCGGTGTAATCAAATAGGCTATTGTCGTCTATCTTAAAGATATTATCGTCGTCAAGCTCCCATCTGCTTTTCAGCAGCTTCATCATCCATTTATTGTAGTTACTCTCCACTTCAATCCGCACAACCCTGCCAGTCCTGCGGGTTTTTAGCTTAGCTTTCATCTCCTCCAGAAAATTGGCTTCGATATCGTCGCTTTCTTCCAGCGTAAAATCTCCATTCCTGGTGATTCTGAACAAGCTGATTGCAATAACCTCAATATTCCGAAACAATTTGTGCATATAAGCCCTGATCACCTCTTCTATTGGCACAAATACGATATGATCTTCTCTTTCTATTTCGTAGAACCGGGGAATGTTTTGTGGAATCTGCACAAAGGAGAGTTTCCTTAAGTCTTTTTTATCTTCGGGATTATGCGTAACCACCCCAAAAATCAGGAGCTTATTCATCAATATTGGAAAAGTGTGGTACGTGTCGAATACCATGGGTGTGAGCATCGGGTGGATGGTCTTTTTAAAATAGTTTTTTACCTTGGCCTGCTCGTCTTTATCCAGATCCGCCACTTTACAAATCAAAAATCCATTTTCTGAAAAGACTGGCTTCAGATTATTTTTATAATGGTCACTTTGCTCCTTCACAAAAGCCTGCGTCTCGGCCAGAAGCTTCTTCTTGAAAGGGATTTCACGGAGCCCCGAATAGTCTATCCTTTCTTTTCCATAGTCAATATAATTGTATAAACTACCAATCCTGATCATGCAAAACTCGTCCAGGTTGGAAGATGTAATTGCCAAAAACTTCATCTTCTCAAATACTGTGCGGAACTCCTTCTTAGATTGATCCAAAACCCTACAGTTGAATTTTAACCAACTCAAGTCCCTACTTATATAATTACTCTTATCAACCAATGAAGTAATTCTATCTTTTACCACCATGTGTGTTCAACTTTTAAAGATGTATGGATTAAATTACGCGTAAAAATTAAAGTAGTTTTAAACAAAAATGAGAATTTACAG
>LXQK01000137.1:0-8277 GCA_001683905.1 Marivirga sp. ANT-B6 | reverse complement strand
TTTTACTCTTTCTGTTTGTCAATACCCTACCTTAAAAAGGTTTAAAAGAAGAAGCAATCCATACGAAGTATATGAATTGCTTCCACCACTGCCATTGAAATAGTTTTGTAGTCTTTAGATATCTAGTTTGGCGTATTTGGCATTTTTCTCTATGAAGGCCCTTCTTGGTGGAACCTCGTCGCCCATGAGCATTGAAAACAGGTGATCTGCTTCCGCAGCTGAATCAATTGAAACGCGTTTTAAACTTCTTCTTTCCGGGTCCATTGTTGTAGACCATAGCTGCTCCGGGTTCATCTCACCCAAACCTTTGTACCGTTGCACATTGACAGATTCTATTTTTCCATCTTTAGCAAGCTCCTGTACAAATTCCATACGCTGCTGCTCATTCCAGCAATAGCGTTCTTCCTTTCCTTTTTTGATCAGGTACAATGGCGGTAAAGCGATATAAAGATATCCCTTATCAATTAGGTCGCGCATATATCGGAAGAAGAAAGTAAGAATTAATGTCCTGATGTGGCTTCCGTCCACGTCAGCATCCGTCATGATGATAATTTTATGATACCTGAGCTTTACCATATTTAGCGCCTTCTCGTCCTCTTCGGTACCGAAGCTTACGCCAAGGGCAGTAATCATGTTTTTTATCTCTTCGTTATCATAAATTCTATGCTCCTGGGCTTTTTCTACGTTCAATATTTTCCCTCTTAACGGAAGAATAGCCTGGTATCTTCTGTTCCTACCCTGCTTAGCCGAGCCACCTGCCGAATCTCCCTCTACCAGATAAAGCTCACAGACTCCCGGATCACTATCCGAGCAATCGGCAAGCTTGCCTGGCAAGCCTGTACCTGTAAGTACATTCTTGCGTTGTACCATCTCACGTGCTTTACGGGCTGCATGACGGGCCTGTGCTGCCAACACGACCTTAGAAACAATTACTTTAGCCGAACGCGGATTTTCCTCCAGGTAATATTGCAACATCTCACCAACACAGCTTTCCACTGCACCCATTACGTCAGAGTTACCCAACTTGGTTTTAGTCTGCCCTTCAAACTGTGGTTCTTGAACTTTTACTGATATTACTGCGGTAAGTCCTTCTCTAAAGTCGTCACCATTGATTTCAATCTTTACCTTGTCCAGCAAACCCGACTTGTCGGCATAATTTTTCAGGGTTCTTGTTAAAGCCCTTCTAAAGCCTGAAACGTGTGTACCACCTTCTATCGTGTTGATATTATTTACATAAGACACCACGTTTTCAGAATAGGATGAATTATAGCTTAACGCTACCTGTACAGGTATCCCACCTTTTTCGCCTTCCATAAAGATAGGCTCCGGAATTAACTTCTCGCGGGTAGAATCCAGGTAAGCAACAAACTCCTTCAAGCCACCCTCTGAGAAAAAATGATCTTCGATAGGTTTGCCTTCATCGTCCATTTCGCGAAGGTCTTTGAGATGAATCGTAATGCCGGCATTCAGGTAAGCCAGCTCGCGTAACCTCGACGCAACCATTTCATATTTAAACTCTGTGATGGTAAAGATGCTGTCGTCGGGCTTAAAGGTAACGGTGGTTCCTTTTTTACTCGTCTCGCCGATTTCTTTTACAGGATACGAAGGTACACCCTTTTGATATTCCTGTTGATATTTTATGCCTTTTCTATGTACGGTAACTTTTAGGTCTGTAGATAATGCATTCACACAAGACACCCCTACACCGTGTAAACCGCCTGATACTTTGTAGGTATCTTTATCGAATTTACCTCCTGCATGAAGCACTGTCATTACCACCTCAAGAGCCGATCTGTTTTCCTTGGTATGTAAATCCACCGGAATACCCCGGCCATTATCTGATACGGTTACTGAATTATTTTCATTGATTTCCACCCATATTTCATCACAATAACCGCCCATGGCTTCGTCAATGGAGTTATCTACAACTTCCCAAACCAGGTGGTGTAAACCTTTTAATCCTACATCGCCAATATACATGGCGGGTCTTTTTCTTACTGCCTCAAGGCCTTCCAGCACCTGGATATTATCCGCTGAATAATCGCCTTTAAATTGTTCTTTTACTTCGCTCATAGTTTAAAATCCTGTTTACAAAAATACACAAAATAAATGTTTTTCACTTGCTTTTTGTATAAAATTATTAACTAGAAATTTAGTTTGATAAGTATGTTTCCGACTGTTTTGGCACAAGACGAATAGCGGTCCGCTCATGATATTGATGAGCCAGTCTCTGACTGAAAAGAAAATTGATAAGGTATATTCAATTGTGGCATCCCTATAACCTACCTCATTGCTCCTGCCGGGTATGACCATACCAAATGGATAACAGTCCTTGGCAAAACTTACTACCGCATGCCATTTTAATCCTTTCGGTCGCTTACTGTTGCCAGTACATTGCCCACTTGGTTCGCTTACTGATCCTTTTGCCGGTAGCATCGTAGGCAAATGAAATGGTTTTACCATCGGTCTTTTGTACTTTTTCGGCCTTGCCATAAATCGTCCAGTCGCACCAGTAATTCTTCCATTTCCTTTGCTGTCATGGATGGCTCCGTGGATTTAAAAATAGTATGCTGCATCCCGTCTGGATAATTGGCTACAACTTGGTTGGTTAGCATTTTGTATTTCCCATTATGGCTTTGATCTTTTCCGCTGTGCTTCAATAGGATTCCGTGAAGTTGATGAACATATCGTTCTGATAAACTATGTCATTGTAGTTATCCAAAATGATTTGCAACGTATTGTAATGACCAACTACTTCCTGTTGCTCCCTAGTGTCTAGCTTTGATATTTTCACAGATTTTAAAAGCTTCTCGACTTCCCCATCCGTCAGGGTTGCTCCTTCTATTCTGGTTGATGAACCAATACTTTCTATCGTAGCAATTTTTCGTAGTTCTTTGAGGTGTTTGCTGTGTTTTAGCGCTTCCAACTCCCATTTGCCTTTGAAGCTGTCAACAACACTGAAATGCTTCATTACCTGCTGAAAAACCTCACTGCTAAATTCTAATTTTTGCTTCATGTTCTTTCGGCTCTTATGGATATATCCAAAACGTATCCAAATGTATCCATAAATTATTTCTTTGACTAGAATTAGCCTAACGGATAATGTTTGAAGTGTTTGGCTTTCAGCGGACGCTACATGAGGCGTCGTTTTCGCAAGACTTCCGCATGGAGATTTGTGACTTTTTATGAACGGTAGGTTCTGTGACCCGGTATACTTGCAACAAACCTTCTATAAAAATGCAATATTCAATAACCCTTTGTCATCTGGGTAACGCTGACGCCGATATTGGAAATATTTATAGTAAACCTGAGTTCGACTAATAAAGATGGCGTCATATGGGAGGTTTCTCAATAGTGGTAACGACAAGCTATAATTTCCAAATCATCATTCTCAAAGGCGTAAACCAATCGGTGCTCGCTGTCTATTCGCCTTGACCAAAATCCTTGTAAATCATGTTTTAACGGTTCTGGATTACCGATTCCATCAAATGGGTCTCGTAAGGTTGCTTTTATTAACTTGTTGATCCTTTCTAACTTTTTTTTGTCGGTCGACTGCCAGTATAAATAGCCTTTCCACGCGGTAGCTGTCCAGATTATCCTCAATCTTCTATAAGGTTATGTTCTTCCTTTTGCCCTGACTTTGATTCTTTCAACGACTTTAATAGTACTTCCCTATTCTTGCCACTCAACAGGTAACTAGTCTCTTTTAGTGAGTTGTATTCTTGTAGAGAGATTAATACTAAATCTTGATTGTTTTTTCGTTTTATAACTAGCTCTTCAACATCATCGACCACCAAGTCTAACCACTTTTTCAGATTTACTCTCAAATCCGTATAATTTACGACTTTCATAATTTTTCATTTTCATAAAGATACTTATTAAAGTACGTAATTAATAATTTATGGTTCATTACTATAAAGATAAATTGTTAGTATTTCGAGCCTACTGTCTGTTCTCTCACCAGAATTTACGATGAAACCTTAATCTCAAATTTATTTTAATCGTTTATATAACTCAACTTACATAAAATAAACGCCTTCAGGATTACAAATCTATATGCGGTGCTCATATATGCCTCGCCCAATTGAATTTACTCATATCCTGGAAAAAAAATGCATGAAGCCATCGCTGAGTTATTGCATAACCTCTGGCACCTCCTTTTGCTTCACATTCCTGTCTTTGAAGAACAGAACGAAAAGCAAAGCGACTACGCCGGCAATACCTGCAGGAACCAGCCATATCGGTCGCCATTCATGTCCGGTTTCTGTTGCCCAATGATCTACGATCAAACCTGAAAGCAAGGAGCCGATCAGCATCCCCACACCATAGGTGGCTAAAGTAATAAGTCCCTGTGCGGCACTTTTGTAGCGCTCGCCGGCAAGGTTGTCGGTATATATCTGGCCTGTCACAAAAAAGAAGTCATAGCATATGCCATGCAGCAGAATACCGAGTATCAACATCCAGTACTGCCCTTCTGCATCGCCATAGGCAAATAAAATGTAACGAACTACCCAGGCAAACATACCGATGGCAAGCATCTTTTTTATCCCCAGACGTACAAAAAAGAAAGGCATCAATAGCATAAATAACAACTCCGAAACCTGGCCAAGCGACTGTTTGGCGGCAGCTGAAGACATCCCTACTTCATTTAAAAAAGGGTTAGTGAAATTATAGTAAAAGGCTAAAGGCACACATATGGCGACGGAGGAGATAAAAAACAGCAGGTATGACCTATTTTTTAACAGGCCTAGTGCTTCAAGACCTAAGATGTTGGCAAGTGACGCTTTTCCATCTTTTTTTACCGGTGGTGTTGCAGGCAGCGTAAAACTAAAAAGGCCCAGTATCGCCGACGCAGCCGCTGCCATCTTAAAGGTCAATCCGAGCTGACCGTTTTCTTCCCAGTTTAACCATCCTATGGTAAGGCCAGCGATGATCCACCCTAAGGTGCCTAACACCCGGATGACAGGAAATTCCTTTCCCGGATCTTTCATCTGGCGAAATGCAACTGAATTGACCAATGCCAGCGTCGGCATGAACAGGATCATATATATTAAAATATTTGGGTAGAAGCTGTCAAAATCAGCTGCAGATGACGCATTCCACAATAAGGCAGCACCCAATAAGTGAAGCACTCCGAGGATTTTCTGTGCCGAAAAAAAGCGATCAGCAATTAATCCGATGATAAATGGGGCAACAATAGCACCAATAGACTGGGTAAGAAATGCAACGCCTACCTGCGTGCCTGTTGTGTTGAGATTAGTAAATAGATAAGTTCCTAAAGTAACGAACCATGCGCCCCAGATGAAAAACTCCAGAAACATCATGAACGAAAGTTGTATCCTTACCTTTGCCTGCATATAAGTAAATTATTAAAAATGATTATTTTGGGACCAATACTATCATTTTTCGAGGTATAAAAAAAATAACGCTCCTGACTTATAGGTAAAAATAAATACGTTGGTAAATTAAAACTGATTGCTTCGCAACATTACCAAAGTACAAGCTTCCAGTGTTTCTATGTTTTGCTTGCGTGCCCTCTTTTCAAGTTCAAAATTTTCTGTTCCAGGATTAAATATGATCCGCTTAGGCTTTAAGCCGAGGATATACTCGTACCATTCCGGCTGGTTTTGTGGGCCAATATATAAGGTAACAGTATCTACCTCATCAATAGCAGGCTTTTGTCTCAAATCAAGAATTTCCTTCCCTCCTACTGCGCCCTTTTTTATCCCTACTGGAACAAATTCATGTCCATAATCCTGCAACATATGTGCTGCCAGGTAGGCATACCTGCCAGGATTATCAGTAGCTCCTATTACAACCGTCTTTTTCATAATATGTCCTTATCAAGTTAATTGTTTACGATCAAAATGTCGTATGGTCCTTCTTTATAATTGTTTCTTAGCATCAATTGTTCCAGGTCAATTGTTCCGGCCGGGCATCTTCCAGCTATACACTTTTTTTAAAGTACCTTTCTTTCAGCTGTTCGGCACATCGCTCACCATCCATAGCCGCCGATATTATGCCGCCCGCATAGCCTGCTCCTTCCCCACAAGGATAAAGTCTTTTGACGTGGACATGCTCCAGTGTCAGCTTATCCCGGGGAATTTTTACCGGAGAGGAAGTTCGACTCTCCACGCCGATAATTTGCGCATCATTGGTCAGGTACCCTTTCATCTTTTGACCAAACGTCTGGAAAGCCTGCTGCAATCGTAACGCGACCATATCAGGCAACACCTGGTACATATCTACAGAGGAGAGGCCAGGCTGATAGGAGGTTTCAAGTAAAGAAGACGACACTTTTCTCTGGACGAAATCCTGCATTTTCTGTGCAGGTGCTACCTGCGTGCCACCGCCGGCCATGCATGCTTTTTGTTCAATTTCCTTTTGAAAATACATGCCAGCCAATGCGCCATGATGATGATAGTCCTTTAAATCATCCAGTTCGATGGCCACCACCATGCCTGAATTGGCATATTTGGAATCCCGGCGCGACGGACTCATGCCATTGACCACCACTTCGCCAGGCGCTGTGGCAGCTGGTACCACAAAACCACCCGGGCACATGCAAAATGAAAAAACCCCTCTCGCGATGCCTTTATGCAAAACCTGCTGTACCAGAGAATAGGATGATGCAGGAAGATAAGGACCACGGTCAGCACAATGATATTGCATTTGGTCTATCAAGCTTTGCTGATGCTCGATCCTTACCCCTAAAGCAAAGGGTTTGGCTTCTACCGCTACCTTTTTCCTTTGAAGTAATTCAAAAATATCTCTTGCTGAATGTCCTGTCGCCAGGATCACCCCTAAGCCTTCTATTTTTTCGCCTTTTTCCGTGATGACACCTTTAATTTCATCCTCTCTGAGGATCAGATCAGTCACCTTGGTGTTAAAATGAACTTCACCCCCGGCTTGTAAGATGCTTTCCCGAAGATTCATTACAATTTTTGGAAGCTTATTGGTGCCAATATGTGGGTGGGCCTCTACCAGAATTTCGTCAGTAGCACCATGGGCTACAAAAATTTCCAGTATCCTGGTTAGGTCTCCGCGCTTTTTGGAACGAGTATATAACTTACCATCCGAATAGGTCCCCGCACCGCCTTCACCAAAGCAATAATTGGATTCGGGATTAACGATATGGTGCTTGTTGATATCGGCGAGGTCTCTACGTCTTGCCCGTACATCGGCACCTCGTTCCAGGACAATGGGCTTGATACCCAGTTCGATTAGCCGCAATGCAGCAAATAAACCAGCTGGCCCCGACCCTACAACAATGGCTGCGGGCTGACGAGCAACATCCTGATAGTTAAAAGCCGATGTTGTAACATCGGGCCTTTCGCCACCGGAAAAAACCTCAACTTGCACATTCACCTTTATATTTTTTGACCGGGCATCGATCGACCGCTTAAGGGGCTTGATATACGTTTCCGAAGAATCTGAAATTGCCGCGCTTTTCAGCACCCTTTCCTCGAAGAGGGTTTTATTGTAGGCCTCTTCAGGTGACAAAGCCAGCTGTAATACTTTTTTCATAAAATACTATAGTAAGGTTTTTATCCTTAAATATGATAAGCAACAAAACTTAGGGCCATTCTATCCCTTAAGCACTTAAGCACTATTGGTTAAACACTTCTTTAACTACCCAAGGTTTCCCCCATTCCAACTTTTCTTCAACTGTCCAGAGTTCCGGAAAAAACATAACCCGGCGAAATCTTGGAGGTAGGTATTTCTGCCAGTTGGTACCTCCCGTAGCTGCTATTACCTCAGGTTCTCTTTGCAAGTAGCGCACAGCAGATTTGAAATGCGTCAACGGCCAAAAAACGTTCGCCTTTAGATCGAAACTACGCATAGCTTCTTTAATTTCAGCGGCCTTATGAGGCATCTCAAGCCTTAAAAATAACTGCCTTAGGTTTATACTTTCATATTCCCTGGCAAAGTCAACCATCAATGTCGTATATTTCTCTTCAAATTGAACCAGGCTTAGGGTCTTTCTTCCAGTTGCCAGTTCCGTTGCACCTTTTTTCCAATATATCTTTTCAAAAATATCTTCCAACTTTTCCTCGACAGCTATAGCTGGTCTTAGGTTTTCATCAGCCAGATGAACCAGGTCTGTAGAAGATATCTCTATTAGCCGGTATTGTACCGACTGAAACCCGCTTGAGGGCAACAGGGCCATGCGGAACTTAAGGAATTGATCTTGCTCCATGCCATCTACCATAATAGAGAACGAATGAATCAGCTGATCAAAATAGCGGTTAATTCTCTGTAACCTTTGCAGGAAGT
>LXQK01000136.1 GCA_001683905.1 Marivirga sp. ANT-B6 | reverse complement strand
CAAGTAGTACTGAAGGCACAACCGTCGATACCCTCAGAAATGTGGGTGTAAAGAAATCAAAGCTTGCTACAAATTACCTGGACATCCCGCTGGAAGTGAAATATTACTTTAGCAAAAACAACCCATCCAGAGGCTTACGACTCACGCTGGGCGCTAAGGTCGGCGTACTTTATGGCTCACATACCAAAGTGAAGTATGAAGAGGATGGGGAGACCAAGAAATTGAAGCAAAAAGAAAACTATGACCTTAACAGGTTTCGCTATGGTGCAACGGCCCGTTTAGGTTTGGGCGGTTTCGATTTATTCTATTACCAAAGCTTATCAGAATTATTTGAAAGCGGCAAAGCCCCCGGTGGAGCAGCCATTACACCTTTCACCATTGGCTTATCGATAGTTATTTTTTAAGAGAAGAGCTTGGTTAAAATGAAAAAGGAGCTGACGTTATATGAGTCAGCTCCTTTTTCATTTTATAGATAGATAAGAACCCTTACTTTCCTGTAAAATCCGGTTTTCTTTTTTCTAAAAATGCCGCTACACCCTCCTTATAGTCGCCGGAGGTACCAGCAATGTCCTGGCAATATGCTTCGTATTCCAACATTTCATCTAACGTTGAAGTCGATGATTTTTGAAGCATCTTTTTCATCAAACCGATTGCTTTGGTTGGTGCTTTAGCATAAAAGTCGGTATAGACCTTTACTGCTTCGTCCAGCTGGGCTGCAGGAACAACCTTGTTGACAAGTCCCAGCGCCAGGGCATCTGTTGCTTTTACCTTACTGCCCATGGTCGCCAGCTCAAAAGCTTTAGATGCACCTACCACTCTCGGTAGAAAATACGATGATCCGGAATCCATAACAAGGCCAATATTCACAAAAATTTCCACAAGCGTTGCTTCCTCTGCAGCTACCACCAGGTCGCAGGCCAGTGCCAGTGAGCAGCCTGCTCCTGCCGCCACGCCATTTAGCCGGCAAATAATAGGCTTGGGCATTTGGCGCATTAGCTTCACCATAGGGTTGTAACGGGAGCGAATAGAATCTGAAAACGATCGGCTTTTAGCGCCCGCTGCTTCCTTTAAATCCTGCCCGGAGCAAAAAGCTTTGCCCTCGCCTGTAATAACCACTACCCGTACTGCCTCATCTTTGGTTGCTTTCTTCAAAACATCCTGCAGTTCGTAGGTAATCGCATCGTTCAAAGCGTTGTATACATCAGGCCGAAAAAGGATGATGGTTGCTACGCCTTCTTTTACATCATACTTTAAAAATTCATACATATTAGTCTGGTTTAAGCAAAAATATAGACAGCGATAAAACTAAATATAAACCCTAAAATGCTCCCTCCCAGTATCTCAATCGGTTTATGCGAATTGAGGTATAAGCGGGATGACATTACCAGGCCAGCTAAAAATACCACGATTACAAGTGGTAAAAGTAGCTGCTCATCAGAAAACTTATATCCTACTGCTAAGATAAATCCCACCACGCCGCTAATGGCCGTGCTATGGGTGCTTATCTTCCAAAAAAACGTAATGATAGTGACCACCACCAGCAATAGCGTGATAGAAGCAATGATTACAATATATAATTCGCCAAGCTTGATCTTTGTGGCAAACATATAAGTGGTAACGGCATAAAACATGGAGATGAAGATGAAAGGAATGACTCTTTCCCGTTTATCTTCTAAAGCAAAATCAGCGATGTTATTGGTAAATTTTAAGACTGCAATGCAAAAAATAGGAAGGACACACGTCGTTATGAAGATGACGAGCAAGAGGTAAGCAATACCCTCATCATTGAGTTTGCTCCCTACATAAGAGGCAAAATAAAGCAGTATAAAAAACAATAGGGTAGGCATCAGCAACGGATGCATAAGGGTAGATATAATCCATGCTGCCTTCTTCAACACTACAACTCTTTTCTTAATCTAGCTACAGGAATATTCAATTGTTCTCTATATTTGGCAACGGTTCTTCTGGCTATATTATACCCTTTATCATTCAATAGTTTCTCTAATTTATCGTCCGAAAGTGGCTTTCTTTTATCCTCGTCATCGATAAATTGCTTTAAAATATGCTTTACCTCCCTGCTGCTAACATCTTCACCCGAGTCGGTAGCAATGCCTTCAGAGAAAAAGTACTTCAAGGGAAAAATGCCGAATTCAGTTTGCACCGATTTGCTATTGGCCACACGTGATACAGTAGAAATATCCATACCAATTTCATTGGCTATATCCTTGAGGATCATGGGGCGCAGTTTGCTCTCGTCACCTTCAAGGAAAAAATCATACTGGTATTGGATAATGGTATTCATGGTGTTGAGCAACGTCTGTTGCCTTTGCTTTATGGCATCGATAAACCAACGCGCCGAATCCAGCTTCTGCTTTACAAAAGAAACCGTTTCCTTAAGCTTTTTATCCTTTTTATTGCCCTTATCATAAGCATCGAACATTTCGGTATAAGACCGGCTTACTTTTAAGTCCGGTGCATTACGGGAATTGAGTGAAAGCTCCAGCTTACCATTGGTATTGGTGAGGATAAAATCCGGGATCAAATACTGAGTTTTAACCATTCCCGAGCCGCTGCTGCCAGGCTTAGGATTTAAACGAGTGATGACAGTGATAGCGTCCTTGAGCGAATCCTCATCCTCAAGGTTTAACTTCCGGATGATTTTATCGTAATGTTTCTTGGTAAATTCTTCAAAGCACTCTAAAATGATGCCGTGGGCAATTTTTACCGCTGGTCCTTGATCAATCTTTCTCTCCAGCTGAAGGATCAGGCATTCCTGCAGATTTCTTGCCGCGATGCCCGACGGATCGAAACCTTGAATCTTACGGAGAATCTCCTCCACTTCATCCAGGTCGGTATCAATATTTTGGGAAAAAGCAAGGTCATTGATCAAAGCTTCCAGCTCACGACGGATATAGCCATCATTTTCAATACTTCCGATCAGCTGCTTGCCAATAACATATTGGCGATCATCGAGACCCAGAAAGCCCAATTGAGTCATCAATTGATCGTTAAGGGATGAAGTCATGGCAATAGGCATATCCCGATCTTCATCATCCTGATAGCCACCATCGCCCTGCATTTTATAGCCTGCAAAATCGTCGTCACGAAGGTAGTCATCTACATTGATATCGTCGTCTTTTTCACTGGCAGGTTCTTCAAACTCTTCATTGCTATCCAGGCTTCCTTCAATATCCTCGGGCGTTTCTTCTTTGCCTTCCTCCAACGCCGGGTTAACCTCCAGTTCTTCCTCAATGCGGGTATCCAATTCTGCAGTAGGTATCTGCAACAGTTTTATAAACTGTATTTGTTGCGGTGATAACTTTTGAGATAAACTCTGGTTTAAACCCAGTTTCTGCATATTATTATGTATTAGTAAATGCTACCTTAAATTAAATCAAAATTATAATAAATAAGCAAACCTTTGAAAAAACAGCTGAAAATCGTTTTTTTGCAAGATGGTTAAAACTAACAACTGCCAAAAGCATATTTGTGTTGTAAGCAGAAATTAATATAGCCTAAAACAGGTAAATTCAGCAAAACAAAATAAAATGTCGGTGGTAGATCTTAAGAGAACAAAGATAGCTAAAATTCTTCAGGCGAATGAACTGGATCAGGAAATTATTGTGAAAGGCTGGGTTCGTACAAAGAGAGGCAATAAAAGTGTAAATTTTATCGCGTTAAATGATGGCTCCACCATTCATAATTTACAAATTGTAGCCGATCCGGAGGTAATATCCGATGACATTTTAAAGAAGATCAATACCGGGGCAAGTATATCCGTAAAGGGCAAAGTAGTGGCCTCTCAGGGGCAGGGACAGCGTGTTGAGATAATCGCCCAAACGATTGAAATTTTGGGAACAGCCGATCCTGAAAAATTTCCTCTACAACCGAAAAAACATACGCTAGAATTTTTGCGTGAGATTGCGCATTTGAGGGCCCGTACAAGCACCTTCAGTGCGGTTTTCAGGATCCGGCATGCCATGTCTTTTGCTGTGCATCAGTTTTTTCATCAAAAGGGATTCTTCAACATTCACGCTCCGATCATTACCGGCTCTGATGCCGAGGGTGCTGGAGAAATGTTTAGGGTGACGGTACTCGATCCTATCAACCCACCTAAGAATGACAAAGGGGAGGTGGACTATAAAAAAGACTTTTTTGGCAAGGAAACCAACCTCACCGTATCAGGCCAGCTGGAAGCCGAATTAGCAGCACTCGCTTTGTCCGAAGTCTATACTTTCGGTCCGACATTTAGAGCCGAAAATTCAAATACTTCGCGCCATCTGGCCGAATTTTGGATGATTGAACCGGAAATGGCCTTCTATGCGTTAGAGGACAATATGGACCTGGCAGAAGAGCTGCTGCAATATCTGGTAAATTATGCCCTCACCAACTGCGGCGATGACCTGGAATTTTTGAATCAACGTGGCCTGGAGGAAGATAAAAATAAAAAGCAGGAGGAAAGAAACGAGCTTTCGCTGGTTGAGCGTCTCCGGTTTGTCACTGAAAACAAATTTATCAGGATAAACTATACCGAAGCCATTGAAATCCTTAAAAATTCCGCGTACAATAAGAAGAAAAAATTTAATTATCCGATTGAAGCCTGGGGCACTGACTTGCAATCAGAGCATGAGCGTTATCTTGTAGAAAAGCACTTTAAAAAGCCGGTCATACTAACAGACTATCCGAAGGAAATTAAAGCCTTTTATATGCGGCAAAATGAAGATGGAAAAACCGTGCGTGCCATGGATATCCTTTTTCCAGGGATTGGCGAAATTGTAGGTGGGTCCCAGCGGGAAGAGCGGCATGATAAACTTGTTCAAAGAATGGCCGAGATGAAGATCGATGAAGAAGAGCTGTGGTGGTACCTGGAAACCCGAAAGTATGGCACTGTACCACATAGCGGTTTCGGTCTTGGCTTCGAAAGATTAATGCTTTTCGTAACAGGCATGGGAAATATCCGCGACGTAATCCCATTCCCAAGAACGCCTGATAACGCTGCCTTCTAAAAATAAACGGGTTTCTTTCGAATAGCTAAAAAAAGCTATTCAAATGAAACCCTTTTTGCAACGTAGCTGGTATTTAAATTTTAGCGAATTTGAACGCCTGGCTAAACCTGGCGCCTTCATCCTTAAGAATCAACATATAATAACCTGAGGCATAATCCTTTACAGGTATTTTGTATTTGTTGCTATTTATCTTTTCTACCTTTAGGTTTACCTTCGTACCAATGATGCTAAACATCTCAAACTTTGGATTATTTAAGGTAGATTCATGGATCTCCACGTAAATAAATTCCGTTGTAGGATTAGGGAATAATTCTACCTTATTCACCAACTCTACTTTCTGTCCTGCTATAGGTGCTTCGGTAAAGCTTTGGCCAAAACTTTGGCTGAAAATAAATGCCGAAAAAAAGATTACAAGTATAGTTTTACCGATAGACATGATAGTTTGAGTTATATATACTTTTATTAATAATCTATTAGCAAAAAATGCACCAATTATTCCAGTTGCTCTAAAAATTTCTTTCCACCCAATTGGTTCATCTGCCTGGAAATCCAGTTGCTGCGATTATATACGTAAATGCTTGGGTTTTTGGCTGATAATTTAATAGGATTTGGTAAAACAGCAGCCAATAATGCCGCTTGCTGACGAGAAATTTTTGAAGCCGGCTTATTAAAGAAGCGTTGAGAGGCAGCTTCCACCCCGTAGGTAGCAGGTCCCATTTCAGCTATGTTCACATATACCTCCACAATTCTTTTTTTGCTCCACAGCAGCTCTATCAAAACTGTATAATAAGATTCTACAGCCTTTCGCAGATATGATCTGCTTGGCCAGCAGAATACATTTTTAGCTACCTGTTGGCTTATCGTACTCGCACCTCTCACCTTACGCCCTTTTTTATTGCTTTCTATGGCTTTTTCTATGGCTTCAACATCAAATCCACTGTGTTCGGGAAATTTCTGGTCTTCTGCTGCTATTACAGCCAGTGGCATATGATAGGCGATATTATTGTATGATTGCCAGTCGTAATAAATCTCAGTGTCCTCTGCACCTGAAAAAACCAATTCCATTTTGTTGAGGAACATCTTTATGGTGAATAAAGGAGGCACCCACTTGAATACAAGTACCTGCACGATAGAAAAGATAAATAATAAAATAAAAACATAAAGTACCTTTCGCAGTATGCGCTTGAAGATACCCTTCTTCTTTTTACCCTTTTTAGGGACTAACTTTTTTCCTGTCCTTGCCATCTTATTGTTCTATAATCCGATCTATCAACGGTAAAATTCCATTTAGGATCATACTAATACCAATGGATAAGATGATAAATCCCATCATTCGCGAAAGTGCCGCCATCCCACCCTTTCCTAAAAATTTATTCAACTTCTGAGCCGATCGGAGTACAAGGTAGCTTAAAAATGCTACAAGAATAATGGCAAGAATCATATACAGATATTCAATAGGTCCCTTAGCCCTGTTGAACATACCAATGGTGATGGCTATAGAACCCGGGCCCGACAGCATAGGCATCGCCATAGGCGTAAATGAGATATCTTCTTTTTCCAGTGCCTCTAATTTAACGCCTTTGGCAATCGGCTTCCCTTTGTGCGCACCTGGACTTAGCAACGCAAATGCAGACTTAGTAATCAATATTCCGCCAGCGATGCGAATGTCTTCAATCCTAATACCAAAAAACTGTAAGATAAAGGTACCTGCAAAAAAGAAGGTGACCAGAATCCCTATCATATATAAACAAGCCTTTAAAGCCTGGTCATTCCGGCTTTTCGAATCCTGCTCCTGGGTCAATGCTAAAAATAATGGTGTAGCCCCAAAGGGGTTTACTACCGAAAAAAGCGCCGTGAAGGTGGCTAAAAAGAATTCCATGCTGTGGTTTAAATGCGTCGCGAAATTAGGATTTATTTATAATTATATGGAGCGCAATCCATATTTTTTTATATTTCGAATTCCGCAGGGGCCTTCTGCTATTGCTTTACCTTCAGGAAGATATTACCCGCCACAGAACTTACGGACATTGAATCACCCACATTGTTCGTACTGAAATTCTTTATTTCTAATTTTACATAGACCTTTTCAGATGACGCAGTAACGCGCATCTCTGCTGCAGGAATTTTAGAATTTGAACCCGCACTATACTTGCTATATACTTCCTCTACTATCTCATTGACCGGTAGTGTTATCGTATCTTTTTCACCAATCAATAAAATAGGATCATGGCTCAAAAAACTATAGTAGAAACGATAGACATCTTCATTCACAATGATCTCAGTGTTCTCCCCGTTGTTTCTCACACTATGTGGCCCATAGAAATCGAAAGAAAAAAGGTAATCGAAACCCTTCACCGGAACAGCATTCGGAAGTTTAGCGTAGAAACTGAAATAGGAATCATTGGTATTTTTATATTTGTATTGGTACTTTAAGCCAAGGCTCCGCATATATACTTCAGCCTCGCCCAGACGCTCCCACCGGTCTTTTTGAGTGTGATTTTTTGTAATAATGGCGTCAAGGTCCTGCTGATACCATCCCTGGATAGAACTAAAACCGTGGTGATTATCGAGGTAATCTAATATCGACTTTACTTCATTATGCAGTGAGTCTGCCATTAAACCTTCATTGGACACCAAATTGGCTGGCTGTAAATTGGGCAGACTGTCGGGGATCCAATACACCTCTCCCATTACCTTTTCTCCTTCCAAAATCTGAGCCTTTTGCAATATCGTTTTAAGTCGATTTACCTGGCTTCTTTCGCTCACTGAAAATATACTCCAGGGTCCGAAAGAGATGATAACCAGGACAACTGCTAAAGAGATGGGAATGAATTTAATATTGTTTCTCCCCGAAATAAAATACAGGCATACAATCGAGAGCCATACGCCCAAAGCAAAAATGGCATATCGGTTGATGGTGATACCGTAATCGCTTAACCGCATGCTGATGGCAATAAATAAAAGGATCACAAGGGGAATAAGCACATAATAGTATATGCGGGAAAATTGCTTGATCCACGAATTACCCTCCATCTTGCTATATGGGAAAATAAAAAGCAAGGTGAACATACCCAAAACTGAAACGCAGGTAATCAGATAGGCGACCATGCCCTTAGGCCAGTCCCATAGGGCTACGATTTTTATGCCATAGCCATAAAGGATGACCAGGTATAAAATTAACAGGGGAAGTAAAATAAACTGCGAAAATATCTTTAATCCTTTAGGATATGCATGAAGGTCTTCGAGGGCATCGAAGTCTTCAGGTATACCCGCCACAAAAAACCAGGTATTGAAGAACCCTCCGATCACGATAAACATTTCAAAATAAAGTTCGTCGGGAATTTTAACATCAAAAAGTAGCTTTAAAGCAAACAGGGCAAGAACAAGACCTACAAATAAGAATCCTGAGTACAAGATGGCGGTTAAGAACCTGATAAACAATATCCTGTTGTACTGCCAGAATCCATTCATCTGGCCTTTAGTTAAAAAAGGAACAAATGAAACCAACAGGTGGATGGTGACATTGTAGATACCATACCTTATATAGGGCAGGGAGGTATTTTGAGTATCCTCGGAACCTGGCAATGTAAAATATAACGCCAGCAATGCAAAAGAGGCCAAAAAGCGAAGTAACCAAAGGTTCTTTTGCCCGATTTTCTTCTTCTCAGCAAATACAGTTACACAGAAATAAAAAGGAATTCCCAATGCTGCAACGAGCGAAACATTGATAAGTGGAAAAATATTCTTGATTTCCTCCCTGTATTCTATCATGTATATGCTCACTACTACAGCAACAAGTGATGAAACAATGGTAAGTGGAAATCTTAAGAACGCATGCGTGGCATGGGAGGCAAGGTATTGCAGAGAAGGTAATTTCATCAAAATATTTTAAAGCCGAAAATATATACCGTGATCAGGCTTATAGTAACTTTTTAAGTAAGTTATAAGGCAAAAGTAAAGGATAAAAGTATACAAAACCTTCTGATGAAAATTCGAGTCGGTAAGTTTACATGCTAAATATCTTTTTGGGGCTACTCAAATACTCATTTTCAGTGACTTCTTTGCCAGGTTCAGTCCGCTCAAATTCACGCAATTTTCTATTGAAACCGCTACTTTCTTTGATGATGGCAATGCGGCCACTTCTAACAAATTCTATCAGCTTATAAGTTTGTAAGGCTTTGAGCAGGTTTTCAGTTTCTTCTCGATGGCCAGTAGTTTCAAATACCGTATAGTCTTTGCGAATGACGACAACTCGCGCCCCATTTTCACGCAAAAGGCGTTCTACTGAAGCTTTTTCGGCAATAATATCGGTAGGAACCTTGTATAGGGCCATTTCCTGCCAAACAATATCTTCATCGGTATTAAAATAAACCTTAAGCACGTCTACCTGCTTTTCTATCTGAGGGGCTAGTTTACTGACTACTTCCTCGGTTTCATTTATTACGATGGTAAACCTGAAAATACCCTCGATTTCTGAGGGGGAGGTATTGAAACTTTCAATATTTATTTTACGCCTCGAAAAAATGATAGCGATGCGGTTAAGCATGCCAATTCTGTTCTCGGCATATACGGTAAAGGTAAAATCTCTTTTACCGACAATTTTTGGTTTATCCTGGCTCGAACCTGTCATGTTATTATATGTAGATAGGTAAATTTATTTCAGTCTAATTTCACTCACACTAGCACCCTGTGGCACCATCGGAAATACTTTACTTTCCTTAAGCACCATTACTTCCAACAGAAAGGAGCCCTTATGCGCATACATCTCCTCAAGCGCCGCGGGCAGATCTTTCCTTTCACGCACACTTCTTCCGGCGATACCATATGAATCAGCCAGCTTAACGAAATCGGGGCTTGAGATATCTACAAAGGAATAGCGCTTTTCGTTGAACATTTCCTGCCATTGCCGTACCATGCCCAGGTACTGGTTATTAAGGATTAGAATTTTGATATCGATTTTGGTGTGCATGATGGTACCCAACTCCTGTAGCGTCATTTGAAATCCTCCATCACCAATAATGGCTACTACGGGCCGGTGTGGAGTACCAAATTTAGCACCGATAGCAGCTGGTAGGGCAAACCCCATGGTACCTAGCCCGCCACTTGTGATGTTGCTCCTGGTTTGGTTTAGCGTAGCATAGCGGCAGGCCACCATCTGGTGCTGCCCCACATCGGTTACAATGACGGCTTCGCCCTTGGTGAGCTTATTTAAACGATGAACTACCTCCCCCATGGTGATTTCACCGTCCTTGGGGTTCAACTCATCAAAGATGACCGTCTCAACTTCTTTTCTTTCATAGTCTCTGAACTTTTGCAGCCAGGCTACATGACTTTTTTGTTCGGACATTTGTGTCAGGAGCGGCAGCGTTTCTTTACAGTCGCCCCAAACAGGTACAGCAGCTTCTACATTTTTATTGATTTCAGAAGGATCTATATCAAGGTGAATCACCTTTGCCTGGCGCGCGTATTTATCCAATCGGCCTGTTACCCGATCGTCGAACCGCATCCCAATGGCTATCAACACATCGCATTCGTTGGTAAGCACGTTGGTCGCATAGTTACCATGCATGCCCAGCATACCTACGTTCAACGGGTGGCCCGTTGGTATTGCTCCGGCACCCAGGATAGTCCATGCAGCGGGTATTCCAGTTTTTTCTATAAATGCTTTGAACTCCTGCTCAGCATTTCCAAGCAACACGCCCTGCCCAAAAAGCACAAAAGGTTTCTTCGCCTCATTGATCAGGCTGGCGGCTTGCTCGATATATTCCATTCTAATAATGGGACTAGGCCGGTAACTTCGCACGTGCGTACAAGGGCAATAAGCCGCGAGATCAATTTTCTGGATCTGAGCATTTTTTGTGATATCGATCAATACCGGCCCTGGCCTACCACTTTTTGCAACATAAAAAGCCTTTGCCACTACTTCATGGATTTCGCTGGCGTCGGTAACCTGATAGTTCCATTTCGTGACTGGCGTGGTAATATTGATAACGTCAGTCTCCTGGAAACTGTCGGTTCCTAATAAATGTGCATAAACCTGTCCCGTGACCACTACCAGCGGTGTGCTGTCGATTTGAGCATCGGCCAGCCCCGTGACAAGGTTGGTAGCTCCCGGACCACTGGTTGCAAACACGACGCCTACTTTGCCTGACGTTCTTGCGTAGCCTTGTCCGGCATGGATACCGCCCTGCTCATGTCTCACCAGTATATGCTGGAGCCGGTCCTGATAATCGTACAGGGCATCGTAAATAGGCATGATAGCGCCACCAGGATATCCGAAGATCGTCTCCACACCTTCGCATACCAAAGCTTCGAGCAATGCTTCTGAACCTGTTACTTGCTTTACAGCTGTCGCTTCAAGGGTTTTTATTGTTTGCTGGGGTAATGTATCCATCTAATATCAACTTTTAGTGAGGCGTTCATTGTAACAACTTAAAAAAATGGCTACGGGATAACTTCCGTAACAATGGTTGTTAAAATAATCTACCATCTCATTTTTATATTAAAAATAGTAGATGATAAATGCGCGTAAATCAAATTTAAAAAATTTTGCCTCTTATTAAAACCGTAATCCGGGATTATTTAAGGCCGATTGGGATGAAAAAAAGCACTGTTGCGAAATATTTTAACAT
>LXQK01000135.1:5649-31810 GCA_001683905.1 Marivirga sp. ANT-B6 | reverse complement strand
ATTCATACCAAATGAGGCTCGATGTCGCCCGGGCTGACTTTTCAGGGCTCGACGCTGTTGTAATCCAGGGGATGCAACTTAGCGCGCCAGGGATGGAGCCGCTTTTGGTTGCAGATTCCATCTATAGCCGGGTGAGCATCTTACCCTTGCTTAGGAGAAATATCAGGATTGAAGATATTGCGGTTTATAAGGCAAGGCTTACATTGATAAAAAACGACAGTACCAGCAATTTTCAAACTTTTTTTAATCAAAAAGACGATAGCCCGGCCGATACAACCAATTTATCAACTTTACATTATGGCGAAGTGTTGGACAAACTCATCAACGCAGTTTTCGACAGGGTGCCTAAGTCCATCAGGCTACACCAGGTAGTTGCAGATGTCAGGTATAAAGGTGACAACCTCTTGTTTGAAATGGATTCTGTATTGGTACAGGACAATCGCTTAAGCGCCTCTGTACTGGTTTCAGAAGCCAGTGAAAGCCAGCTCCTTCGTGCAGACGGAAAAATTTATAAAAAGGACAGAAAGGCGAATATCAAGATCTACAGCGACAAGCAGGAGCAGGTAATGATTCCTTTTTTACAATCTGCCTATGCCACGGTACTTGGGTTTGATACGCTTCAACTTGACTTACAAGATAATAACCTGCAAGATGGCATATTAAAGCTCAATGGTTTTGCGTCTGTATCTAACCTACTGGTGTATAATGAAAAGCTTGCCCGCGATAGCGTGTATGTACGAGATGGTTCGGCGCAATTTAATTTTAACATCGGAAAATCTGATTTCGAATTGGACAGCACGTCCTCTGTTAAGGTAAACCAAGTACAGCTGAAGCCTTACTTTTATTTTAAAAGAGGCCTGGATCAAGAGGCAATTTTTAGCATTTTACCCAGTAAATTTGCGGCGCAGGACTTTTTTAATTCTTTGCCTGAGGGTTTATTTCAGACTTATGCCGGTATAAAAGCCACCGGTGAGCTTACCTATAAACTTGACTTTCGAATCAAATTTGATGAGCCCGACAGCCTTGTGTTTAACTCTGCACTGTCCAAAAAGGATTTTGAAATTCAATCTTACGGTGCTGTAGACTACAGAAAAATACGTGGCCCTTTTGTGCATAATGTAATAGAACATGATCGTGTGTTGCGAACTATAGTGGTAGGGCCAAATAATCCGTCATTTACTTCAATTAATAATATTTCACCTTATCTCATTCATGCTGTCATGAACGCCGAAGATGGCAATTTTTATGGACATCGGGGCTTTAATGAGGCTGCATTCCGTGCTTCTATTGTTACCAATTTTAAAGAAGAAAGATTTGTAAGAGGAGGAAGCACCATTACCATGCAACTCGTTAAAAATGTTTACCTAACAAGGGACAAAACAATCTCGAGAAAGTTGGAGGAGGCGCTGATCGTGTGGTTATTGGAAAACCAAAAGCTGGTCAACAAAACCAGGATGCTGGAGGTATATTTCAACATCATCGAGTGGGGGCCAAATGTATATGGTATTCATGAGGCGGCGCAATTTTACTTCAATAAACATCCAGCTGCACTTACCCTGGCAGAAAGCATTTTTCTTGCAAGTATTGTACCCCGCCCCAAGGCTTTTCGGTATTCTTTTGATACTTCCGGGAATTTGAGAAGGCACCTCCAGGGCTATTATAACTTACTTTCGGGTATTATATTGAGAAGAGGGCTCATTTCCGAGGAGGAAAGAAGTGGTTTGGAAGCCAAAGTCGAATTAGCTGGCAGGGCCCGGGATCTGATTGTTGTCTCAGATCCTGCAGACACACTCTTGGTAGAACCTGATTTTGATCTTCAGGTAGATTTTATCGATTGAGGCAAAGCCTTACCTCTGAGTCAGTAAGGCCCGCCTGCCAGTCATTGGTGCCTGGGATAGCTATTTTGTTCAATTTGTTTGGGTGCTGGCGGCATCACAATCCATAGTATAATATACACTATGGTACCAGGAAAGGCAGCACTGATGATAGATAAAATGAGATAGATAATCCTAACCACAGTAGGATCCATATTGAAGCGTTCTGCAATACCACCACATACGCCTCCTAATATTTTATTATTTGAGCGAAATAATTGTTTCTGGTTCATCTTTTGAATGTTTAGGTAGAAAAAATGATTGATTGACTTTATATACGAGGTTAAGCGGGCAAAAGATACTTATTTAGTGTAGACGCGATACCATCTTCCAGATTAGAGGCCGTCACCTCGTCGGCAAATTTTTTAACAGCGTCAGGCGCATTTCCCATCGCCACGCCCAATCCTGCATACTGCAGCATCTCAATATCATTGTAATTATCTCCAAAGGCAACTATTTCTTCGGTTCTCACGCCAAAATTTTTCTGTATTCTTCGTATGGCGGAGGCTTTAGATACAGATTTTACGTTAATTTCTAGATAGGTTGATTTAGACCTGTATATATGGAGTGATTCATTCAGATTCTGTCTAAGGTGATTCTCCAACACATCCATATCCTCAGATCTGCCAATCAACATAATCTTATGCGGACCTTCCTGTTCATCCTCCCAACGGCGAATCACTTTTTCAAGGTTGGCTACCTGCGGTATAGCTTTGGTATTATTAATTTCTTTTTCTGCCCCTGTATCTATCGTTTCAACAAACCAGGTATCATACCTAAATAGTCCGATATGAATTTCCGGATTTAGTGTTTTACAATATGTATAAATAGGATGAACCAGTTGAGCAGGGATCGTTTTATTGATTAATAGGCGTGCCACTCCGTGTTCATCACGTGCTCCTTCTACTAGAGCTCCATTATAGCAGATAATTGGCTGGTTAATATTTAGCAAAGCCTGAAGGTATCGCATGCCCTTTGGCATTCTTGCAGAAACAAGAATGATTGGTATCTGGAGGTCGTCTGCAATACGACACAGAATGTTTTTATTAATTACAGATATTGTCCTGTTTATGTCTAATAACGTTCCGTCTATGTCAGAACAAATCATTTTATATGAAAAATTTGTAATTTTTTGCATTAAATTATTGTTATTTAGAAATGAATTGAATATTATTATTCCGTGTTATACAGCAGGTTACAAAAGTTAAAAAATTAGGGTAAGCTCTCCGGGCTAACTTTCTTTTTTTATTTCTGCTTAAAAAGGTACACAAGTCGAATATCTTGTCTTTTAACTGCAAAGAAATCCTTAAGATTTAAGATATTTAAAATAAATAACTGATTGTCTAAAATTTTACAATATGACGCCTTTAATTTTAATCCTTATTGCTGGAATTTCATCCCTGATATATATCCCTTGCATCCTTCTGATCACCATGGAATATTTATCCGCCAAGAAAAAGGATCAAATTTATTATGATTTCGTGAATAGCCATTCCTTTAAAGACTAAGTTTCAAATGAACCTATTAAAAGTATATATTGTACTAATCTAAGTTACTTCTTTTATAACGCTTCACTTTTTTGACTTTTGTCTTTCAATGGTCGCATCTGCCATGTAGTGCCAGCTAACGTTTTTCCTCTCTGGACAGACTGATGATACAAACCTTATTCATCTGCCTTTACCAGACATACCCCGAGTTCGTAACAGTGGCAGAAGACCACATCACCTTCTGCTATGGGGTGATCCACCATATACACCAATTTTCTTAATGGTTTCGCTTCACTTACCTTTTTTTTCAAAGAAGTCGAACATCGCATTTAGTATAACTGCTAATATATAAATTTTTTCTTTTTTGGCTATTCGGTTGATGTCATTTATTGTAATGAAGTCTTTCAGGGTGTAAAAAAGGTAAATTTTTGTAATGTTATGATAGTATTTACGCTATTTTTACGGTCTTAAAATTGCTGTTCGACCGCTAGGTCGTCAATAGCACTTGCAAATATTCATTTTTCAACAAAACATTCGAAATGGCCGGATATATTTTCAATGAAGTAGAAAAAAAATGGCAGCAGTATTGGGAAGAGAATCAATCGTTCAAAGCTGACATCGATCTATCAAAGCCAAAATACTATGCCCTTGACATGTTTCCCTACCCCTCAGGTGCAGGTTTGCATGTAGGGCATCCGTTAGGTTATATAGCGTCAGATATTATCAGCCGATACAAGCGACATCAGGGGTTCAACGTGCTGCATCCTATGGGTTTTGATGCCTTTGGCCTTCCGGCTGAGCAATATGCCATTCAAACCGGCCAACATCCTGCCTTAACGACAGAGAAAAATATTACCAGATACAAGGAGCAATTGAAAAATATAGGATTCTCTTTTGATTGGACAAACGAAGTCCGCACATCTGACCCCTCCTATTACAAATGGACCCAATGGATCTTCAAGCAACTTTTTTTGCACTACTATGACCTGCACAACCAAAAGGCGGCACCAATAGAAACCTTGCTCCGGATTTTTGAAAAAGAAGGAAACGCAAATGTGAAGGCTGTATGTGATGAGGATACGCCCATATTTACCGCTGAGCTTTGGCTAAGCATGTCAGACAAAGAGCGGTCTGATCTTTTGCTAAAGTATAGGTTGACATACCTGGCCGAAGCGGTAGTAAACTGGTGCCCGGCCCTGGGCACGGTATTAGCGAACGATGAGGTAAAGGACGGTGCTTCGGAACGTGGTGGCTATCCTGTAGAAAGGAAGAAAATGAGACAGTGGATGATGCGAATCACTGCCTATTCAGAGCGTTTACTCAACGACCTAAATGATATTGATTGGCCTGAGCCTGTGAAGGAGATGCAACGTAACTGGATTGGAAAATCAATTGGGGCAAAAATGGCCTTTCAGGTAGACGATATGGATATGCAGATAACGGTATTTACAACGCGGATAGATACAATCTTTGGCGTCACTTACCTGGCTGTAGCTCCCGAAAGCGACCTGACTACCCAACTGACCACAGCAGTAAAAATGGAAGCTGTGCAAGCTTACGTAGAAGCCACAAAGAGCCGGTCCGAACGGGATCGAATGAGTGACGTAAAAACGGTGTCGGGCGTTTTTACCGGCTCTTATGCTATAAACCCTTTCAATGGGGCAAGAATTCCGGTTTGGGCAGCTGATTATGTTTTGGCAGGCTATGGAACCGGTGCTGTGATGGCAGTGCCTGCCCACGATACTCGCGATTATGCTTTTGCCAAACATTTTAATTTACCGATTGTAGAGGTAGTAGCTGGTGGGGATATTGCCGCGGAAGCTTTCGAAGGAAAAGAAGGAAAGATTATCAATTCAGGGTTCCTTACAGGACTTGAGGTGAAAGATGCGATGATTGAGGCCAAGAAGTTTCTCGAGGCCAATAGACTTGGAAAAGGCACAAATAATTACAGGATGCGCGACGCTGTATTCAGCCGACAGCGATATTGGGGTGAGCCTGTACCTGTCTATTTTAAAGATGATATTCCTCATCTTATACCGGACGATTCGTTGCCGCTACTGTTGCCTGAAGTAGATCAGTATCTGCCAACCGAAACCGGTGAGCCACCATTGGGGAGGGCAGAGAACTGGAAGCACAACGGGCAGTATCCCTATGAACTCAGCACGATGCCTGGCTGGGCAGGATCCAGCTGGTATTTTTACCGATATATGGATGCCACCAATATGCAAGAATTTGCCCATAAAGAAGCCATTGACTACTGGCAGGATGTAGACCTTTATATCGGCGGTTCTGAACATGCTACGGGACACCTGCTCTATAGCCGGTTTTGGAATAAATTCTTATTTGACATGGGCCTGGTGCCTAAAAAAGAACCTTTTAAAAAGCTCATTAATCAGGGAATGATACAGGGTCGGTCCAATTTTGTATATAGGATCAACGGTACCAACCAATTTGTATCATACCATCTCAAAGATCAATATGAGCATACAACCTTATATGCGGATGTAAACATTATTGAAAATGATGTTTTAGACATCGAAAAATTTAAAGCTTCTCGACCCGATGCTGCAAATGCGACCTTCATTCTGGAGAATGGCAAGTACATTTGTGGCTATGAGATAGAGAAAATGTCAAAGTCCAAATTAAACGTTGTTAATCCTGATGATATCATTGCCAGATACGGCGCCGATACCCTGCGGATGTATGAAATGTTTCTGGGTCCTTTAGAGCAGTTTAAGCCCTGGAATACCAATGGTATAGATGGCGTATTCAAATTTCTAAAAAAATTATGGCGGCTTTACCATAATGAACAAGGTAATTTCGAGGTATCCGATGGTACACCTACCAAGGAGGAGCTGAAAGTTTTGCACAAAACGATTCAAAAAGTGCACGACGATATTGAGCGTTTCTCTTTCAATACCTCTGTCAGCTCCTTTATGATATGTGTTAATGAACTAACGGTTTTAAAGTCAAATAATAGAAAGATATTATCCGATTTGGCGGTTTTGCTCTCTCCTTACGCTCCTCACATCGCCGAGGAGCTATGGTATTTGCTGGGGAACTTTGGCACGATCAGCTACAGGCCGTTTCCTGTGTATGATCCGTCACTTGTGCAGGAAGAAACCTATGAGTATCCGATTTCTATCAATGGTAAAATGCGTGGTAAAATGAGCTTTGCATCCGATATGCCAGCAGCAGCAATAGAAAAGGAGGTGCTCGCTTCTGAAATTGTGCAAAAATGGACAGAGGGCAAATCACCTAAGAAGGTGATTATTGTTCCGAAAAAAATTGTAAATATTGTCTTGTAACAGAAACGTTTAATATAAGAAAACCCATGGAAATTGTTTTCTATGGGTTTTCTTATATGTTATTTTGTCTTCAAAACATATAATGTGCTTTCTTTCGGCGGCTCAATTGGTGCCTCTTTGGCCAATATCAAAACCTTCTGCCATAATTCGGTACTGCTCAAAAATGGACCAAACAGCTCTGCGCAGGTTTCGCTCATTATTCTGCCCGTTGTATCCCAAAACACCAGAAGCGTAACCTTGCCAGACAGTATGATTCTTTTTTGAGTCGATGAACTGAATTAAAAGTGTTCCCTCTCTCATATTTAGTTTTAACGGACTATAATCTTCGTCCTTCTCGTATTTATCAAGCCAGTCCTCCAGCAAGGGCTGTTCATAGCCTTGAAATTTTAGGTCATCATTGAATATGCTATAGGCGACGAGCAGCCTTGGCTTCTTATCGGTATAACGATAACCAAGCACTTCCATCCGATTCTGGATAGTTTTTTCAAGCAGTGGGCGGAAAGTAGTCAGAAGGCTGTCTTTGTTTACCGCCACATCGTTGATGAAGGAAAAAGAGTTATACCTTTTGAAGTCACCCAGGTAGCTGTAGTCAGATTCCAGAATATATTCATTTTTCATGCAGCCAGAATAGGTAAGTACAACGATGGGTAAAAAAAATAAAAGTGATTTTTTCATAACGAATAAGATCTAAAGCTTAATATACAAATTTGCCAATAATAAAAGCAAATGATTGAAAAAATTAAATCTATATTCTCAACGAAATGTTTTAAAAAAATGTATTAATTTTTTAGCTAAGCACCCGTGCCGAGCTCGTCATCTTCCGTTTCTTCCTCCTGTTCGTGTGTCGGCGTGTTTTTCTGTTCTTCTTTTAATTTCCGCTTTTCTTCTCTTCGATCCTTCCGCGATGGCTTTTTAGGCTCTAGCGAATCCTCTAAAAGCTGCGCATCTTGTTGCTCCTTGTTCTTCTTTTCATAGGCGTTGAAAGCTTTTTCGCGAGCATCTAAAAGTTGGTTCCCGATAAATTCCATGTACAGAATTTGATCTGAATTATATCTATTGTCAAGCTTAGGTTGAAGATCGCCTGAAATGGAATCGTAGGCATTGTCTTGTTCTGCCAGCGCAACGACCTCTTCTTCTTCAGGCAACACATTTTTCATGCGAACGGTATTATAGTTCTTTTGCTTTTTCTGGTACTTTAAATGGACGATGATGCCATATTTATTCTTTTTTACAATGAGCTTCTTTTTAGGGATGGAATCTTCGGCAAAAAGCGAGAAAAGGGTGGCCCTTTTCTCATCATCTAATACATAAGTACTTTGAAAAGCCGGACATATCATTTTATGCTGGCAGGATGAAATAAGGCATAGGAAGACCAGAAAAAAAAGAAGGGTTTTTATCTCCATTACATCACCAACATCTAATTTTATATTGCTCCATGTCCTTATGCCATTGTGTTTTATAGATCAAAAGCTAAACTAATACTAATTATATAAATTTAAACGGAGTATTAGCCGAATAAATTACATACATAAGTAGATATGGATAGATTAAAAAAGTGATTTTTCGCAAATTTTAAATAATTTAGAAGATCTAAACCAAGGGAAACGAAGGCAATTTAATTTAAGCATAAAACTATGACGGTAGGAAATAATAAAGTAATTGGCATTACATACCAATTACATGTGGGGGATCCAGAAGATGAATTGGTGATGGTGGAAAAAATTGAGGAAAACGAAATATTTTATTTTATCTACGGAAATAGCGGCTTACCTAAAGGCTTTGAAACCAGGTTATCTGAATTACGGGAGGGCGATGCCTTTAAGTTTTCGTTAACTGCAGACGAGGGTTTTGGTCGTTATGACGATGCTGCCTTAATTTATGTACCCAAGCAATCCTTTGAAATAGACGGCAAAGTAGAGGATAAGGTACTGGAGAAAGGAAATTTTATACCCATGACAGACGACAGAGGATATCAGGTACAAGGCAAGGTCGTCGAGGTAGAACTAGATAAGGTCTTGATGGATTTCAATCATCCGCTGGTAGGTATGCAACTACATTTCGAAGGATGCATTGAAAGTACAAGGGAGGCCACGGCGCAGGAAATTGCGAATGGCCACGTTCACGGGACACAGGGGAACGAACTGAATGATTAATTAATTTTGAAGAAATTTTTTGACGGTTGGCAACACCAGATCCACCCATTCCTGGTACATTAGCCCTGATGGATGAAGTTTGTCTTCAGCTAAAAGTGCCGGATTATCAGCAGCTTTTCTTGAAATTGGTGTAATATTAAAAAACCTTACACCGTAGCTTTCTGCAATTGAGCGTGCCACCTGATTATATTGATCGATTTCCAGGGAAATCCGCTCGGGATCATGCTGTTGCGCAAAGGGTGTAATGGCATAATCCGGTATGGAAACCACGAAGACATGTTCAGGTTTAGAGCCGGCCAGAGCAATAGAAGTTTGCAGAAGTTCATTAAATTCCTTTTCGTAGATGACCATGTCAATTCCCTGATATTGATTATTTACCCCTATCAGCAATGAAACCAAATTAAAAGGACCCATCGGTTGCCGTTGGGCGATTGCGGTTTTCAAATCGGCTGTTGTCCAACCGGTTGTAGCGATAATCAATGGCTTTTTTAGGCTAAATCCTTCCTTGTTTAGCGCCTGCACTAATAACTCTGGCCATCTTTCATTCTCAATCACACCTTCACCAATGGTATAGGAATCTCCCAGAGCCAGATAACTGGAGACCGTAGCTGGCTGTGGCATAGGATCGGGACTTGCGTTTTGCATTTCTTTTCTTGTGCAACATACCAAAGTAATACTGAGTAACAAGCGTAAAAACACCTTCATATGGCATGCATGTGGTAACAATTGGTTAAATGCGCAGTGTATTATCGAAAAAATATAGTTTGATCATTCTTACCCACGCCTCGTCCATCAGAATGTGGATACCTGTTCCGAATACGTCAAAAAAGACATGGAAGCAAAAAGTCTAATCCTTCTTGCTCTTATCTCTCCCTGTAAATATATTAAAAAGCCAGCTGGAATTGAGTTTACTGGTTGCTTTTTCTACACCGTCAGCCGCATTTTGTGCTTTAATCATCGTAGCTTCAACATTCTCGGCAAAGGCTGTATCGGTTAGCACTTTCCCCAAGACCCCCTCCTGGTTGTTAAGTTTCCCGCTAAAAGTTTCAAGATTCTGCATCACGTTCGCCGAGCGGCTGCTCGTGTATTGAAGTGAATCGAGGATTTTCGTTACTGTTTGCATCATTTCAGGATCCATGATCAATTTACCTAAAGTCCCTTCACCGGATTTTATCTCTGAACTTATAGCCGCAATATCATTGGTAATCCTTGCGGCATTATTTCCACTCCGTTGAATGGTAAACATAATCTCATCAAACTTATCGACCATGATGGTGTCAGAGATCAATTTGCCCAAGGTACCTCGCCCGGTTTTGATATCTTCACTAATTTCAGCTAAATTAGCCATAATGATCTTTGCATTTTCACCTGTCTCCCGCATCAGGTTGATTACTTCGTCAATATCAGCACCCTGAAAGGTAGCAAGCTGGTCATCGTCTTCGATACTTGGCGCACTAGCCGACCCAGAGGATATTGTCACCAGCTTATTGCCCATCAGCCCTTCCGAACCGATGGTAGCTTCCGAATCTTTCTTAATATATACGCTTACTTTATTATCAATCAACATAGACACCTGCACAGTGCTATCACTGACGATGCGAATGCCATCTACCGTTCCTATATTAATACCTGAAAAACGTACGATATTTCCGACCTGTAGCCCTCCTACATTCTCAAACACAGCAACTACCCGCGTGTTTCCCCCAAACAAATTCTGACGGCTACCTATATAATATATGGCGGCCGTAAATATGATAAGCCCCAAGGTCACAAATAGCCCGAGTCTTAAATTTCGTTTATCGTTATTTGTCATATGATTAAATTAAAATCCTATAATTTAGTGCCTGACGAGCTTAGTCAAAGAATGCCCGAACCCATGGGTCATCTGACTGCTCCAATTCATCATAGCTTCCTTCGATATCAAGTGTCCCGTCCTTTAAAATAAACATCCGATCGGCTGTCAGTTTTGCACATGCCAGATCATGGGTTATAATCATTGAAGAAATAGCATATTTTTCTTTCATTTCCATGATCAGGTTACTGATTTCACGGGAAGTAACTGGATCTAAACCAGTTGTAGGTTCGTCATAAAGCATGATCTTTGGTTTAAGAATCAACGTTCTTGCAAGGGCAATTCGTTTTTTCATACCGCCAGAAAGTTCAGATGGCATTTTTCGCATCGACTCAATTAGGCCAACACTTTCCAAAGACTCCTCTACAAGATCTTTGATCTCCCCCTTAGATAGTTTTTTTACCTGCCTTTTCAACGGAAATTCCATGTTCTTACAAACGTTCATCGAATCATATAGGGCGCCACCCTGAAATAAGTAGCCCACTTCTCGCCGTAGATCCTCCATTTCATCTGCATCGAGGTTAAAAATATCTTTGCCTAAAACTTTTAGCTCCCCTTCGTCAGGTTCCACCAAGCCTACCAAACTCTTGATCAACACTGACTTTCCAGTCCCCGATTTACCTAAAACGACGATATTCTCCTTTTTATGCAAATTAAAATTAACATTGCTTAAAATCACCAGCCCGTCAAAAGCTTTCTTAACATGTCTTGCAACAACTACCTTTTCACCTGTATTTTCAGGATTTCTATTTTCATTGCTTTTGCCTTGTATCACTTGTTCCATCTATATAAAAAACTGGGTAATTTGAACAGCCAATAAATCAATAACAAAAATAAACAACGACGCAACAACTACCGAAGAATTTGCAGCTTTCCCTACCCCTACGGTACCCTCACCAGCATTGTACCCCATATAGCAACCAACAATCCCAATAGCAAAACCAAAGAAAACAGACTTACTAAAAGAGGGCACTAGATCTGAGAAATCGATAGCGCTTAAAACCTGTGAAGTAAACAACGAAAGGCTGACATCGCCATCCAGGTTGATGCCTAGAAAAGACCCCAACATAGCCACGGTATCTGCGTACATTACCAGTACCGGAATCATCAATGTTGTGGCCAACACACGGGTAACAACAATATAATTATAAGGATTGGTGCCTGAAACAAGCATAGCATCTATCTGTTCGGTCACTTTCATGGACCCCAGCTCTGCTCCTATACTTGATCCAATTTTACCGGCACATATCAATGCTGTGAGTACGGGTCCAATTTCCCTGACAATAGATATGGTGACCATGGCAGGTATAAACGATTCAGCCCCAAAATCAACAAGCGTAGGCTTTACCTGAAGCGTAAGCACCAAGCCCATAATAAAAGCAGAAAGTCCCACCAGAAAAAGTGACTTAAATCCCAGATTGTACGCCTGCTTAAAAATCTCGTTGAACTCAAAAGGGGGTTTAAAGACATTTTTGAAGAACTGACCAGTAAACTTGGTTAGTCCGCCCATGGTTAAGAAAAAATCCTGAACGTTAACAGGAAGAAAAGAGACATCTTTTTCCTCTTCGTTAACTTCATCTTCTTTTGCGGGTGAAGTAGAATTCTTCCGCTGTAATTTTATCATAAAATATAGGGCCTCAATAAAAAATGTGAACTTAGAAGATTAATATGATTTATTAGTATGATTCACTCACAAAAGTAAAAATATAATTAATAACCGTAAATCGATTAGAAAGTTCCCGAAAAATCAGAATCAGCAACAAAAAGGCTTAAAGTCAACTTAACAAAGGCAAACATAACGTATTGGAAAACAATCATATATGTAATAGCATAACGTCTTTTTCTGCAGCGCCAAACTTCGCCAAAAAAATGCTATTTTCGATTCTACATCAACATAGGTATTCAATTGATTCTAATTAATCACAGTTTTTTCAGTTTATTCAGACATAACCATTATCCTTCTTTACGGTTTCTTCATCATATCAGCATCAAAACTATCGTAGGAACAACTTTTAAATTCTAAATTACTGGAGGATCCTTCACAAAAGTCTTTATATATGGAGCAGGTTGAAAAAAATTGGAATATTATTTGACATGGATGGCGTCATAGTCGACAACACGGCTTATCATATGAAGGCCTGGGAAATATTTTGCAAAAAACATCAGCTATTATTTCATAAAACCACGTATTACAACCGTATCAACGGAAGAATCATTTCCTCTGCACTAGCGTTTCTATTCGACAGGGCGCTCGCAATTCAAGAGGTGGAGGCTTATAAGCTTGAAAAAGAGGATATATACCGGGCCTTATATCAACCGCATATAAAGCCAGTAGAAGGGCTGCTTTTTTTCTGGAGCATCTCAAAGCCAATGACATTCCTACGGCTTTAGCTACATCTGCTACCGCATTGAATGTCGACTTTACACTTGACCATACCGGCACCAGACATTACTTTGACGTGATCCTCGATGAAAGCAGCATCTCGCAGGGAAAGCGCAATCCTGAAATATACCTGAAAGCTGCCAAAGCCATTCGAGTTGAGGTACCACCTTGTGTAGTCTTTGAAGATTCTATTTCGGGCATACAGGCAGGTATCGACGCTGGTGCCAAAGTGGTGGGCTTAGCAACTACCCACCCCGAAGAAATGCTTACCGGCGTAGATATGATCATCAAAAATTACAATAAGTTAACAATTAAAAGGCTATCTTCCCTGTTTAAAATATAGCATTATACTCAACCGTTACATATGATAAACAGGATAAACCCGATACAAACCCGTAACAACTCTTTTTTTCGACTGCTACTCATTGTTATTAGTCTATGCTCTTTTTCCATCCTGCCGGCGCAGGAGGCTACATTAAAGATTGCCAAGCTTAAATACAATGGAGGTGGAGATTGGTATGCTAATAAAACAGCGCTGCCCAATCTAATTGACTTTTGCAATAGTACTTTACAAATGAACTTAGCGGAAGATGAAGATGTGGTAGAGGTGGGTAGTGTAGAAATTTTCTCTTACCCTTATATCTATATGACGGGACATGGCAATGTTGTTTTTTCTGATTCCGAAGCATTAAATCTGCGTAATTATCTGATCGGCGGCGGATTTTTACATATTGATGATAATTATGGTTTGGATGCATACATTCGCCTAGAGATGAAAAAGGTGTTTCCTGAACTTGATTTTGTTGAACTTCCTTATGAGCACCCGGTGTATCATCTTAAATTTAAGTTCGACAATGGCCTGCCTAAGATCCACGAGCACGATGGCAAGCCAGCGCAAGGGTTGGGCTTATTGTACAAGGGCCGGCTGGTGTCCTTCTATTCCTATGAGTCGGATTTAGGAAATGGGTGGGAAGACCCTTCTATTCACAAAGACCCTCAGGAAGTGAGAGAAAAGGCTTTAAAAATGGGTGCAAACCTTTTGGTCTACGCTTTTTCAAACTTGTAGCAGCAAACCCGAAAAAATTTAATTTAGTTTTCAAGGCTAGAAACTAAACTTTTGTGACTCTTCCTAAGTTCTGAAGGATAGAAAAATGTCGTTCAGGACAGTCTATATTTTTTTTAGCGATTAGGCAGAAACTTATTTCTCCATTATCTTATATTTACAGTTTAATGTAATCAAAAGGATCAACTGGAATTAATTTCTGCACGCATTTAACTCAAATTCATTATTGTGATCATTATCATCTTCTTTTTAGCGCATTGGTACCTTTCTCTTTTCTGTCAAAGCTTTTTTCTGCATCGGTATGCAGCCCATAAAATGTTCACGATGAACAGATATTGGGAGAAGTTTTTTTACATCTTCACCTATATCTGGCAAGGTTCGTCTTATTTGAGTCCCAGAGCGTATGGTATCTTGCATAGGATGCACCATGCATATAGCGACACGGAAAAAGACCCGCATTCGCCACACCATACGGAAAACCTTTTTACGATGATGTGGAATACTAAAAATATTTACAATGATTATTTTCGGATGAAAATCGTTCCGGAAGAAAGATTTGTGAAGGATATTCCGGAGTGGACGTCCTTTGACAAATTTGCAGCTTCTCCGTTATCAAGAATTGGCTGGAGCGTGATTTATATCCTTATTTATGTGCTTTGTATCAGTGTATTTCAGTTTTACGGCACCCATTGGTTAATGTATACGTTTTTACCCATTCACTTTTTAATGGGTCCTATTCATGGGGCTATTGTTAATTGGAGTGGACATAAATATGGTTACGCTAATTTCGATAACAATGACAAGTCTAAGAACTCACTGATTTTAGATTTTTTTATGCTTGGAGAGCTATTCCAAAATAACCACCACAGGTTACCAAAGCGCCCTAATTTTGCAGTAAAGTGGTTTGAATTCGACCCCACTTATCCTATAGTTAAACTTTTAGACGCGCTCCAGGTGATTAAGTTGAAGAAGGTTTCTTAAAATAATAGACTGACGCCGACATCGATATATAAAAGAAGCTGCCGATCCGGCAGCTTCTTTTATATATTCCTTATCAAAATTCACTAGTCATTATCATTATGAAGCAAATTCTTAACACCGGCAGCAGCCAATCCTGCTACTGCATATATTGCGATGGTCATGGCAGCGGTTTCGTTGGTTCTACTACTGGCTTCTTCCTTGAAATCCAGCAACTTAGGTAGCAGTACGGCGGCTACTCCGGCGCCTGCACCTATGAGTAGACCCTTCATCCATGATCCCTTACCGGTTCCTACTAAACTATATAACAGGGAATTTAAAGCGATATCACCTGCAAGTGCCTGGTTATATAGCGTATCGTCATCTGGTGCCTGTTCGTCAGTAGCATCGTAAATTTTTTTTACAATATTTTTGCCAATTGCGTCCATTCTTGGCGCATCGGGGACAAACTTTTTTATTGTTTCGTGTATAGCGGTAAGTGCCAAAGCACCGGCAAGTCCGCTACCTAATGTTTCTGTAGCTTTCATCTTAAAAAAATTTTTTGGTTACACATGATTAAAAAATAATTTAACGTATAAAATAGGGTACATTTAAAGTGCCTACTACGTTACTATTTTAATACAAGGGTGAGCCAATAATGTTTTATCTTTTGGAAAATTAACTGGGAATAAGTACTTTTTAAAGTTGTACACCTCTAAGGTTGGCGTTTAAGTAGAAGTATGCTTGAGGTCCAAATTTCTTCGCATACAGCGATAAAATTTCCAATGGCATGCTGGAAATAAAGACATAGCAAGGACATGTTCAAAAGCGATTTACCACGAAAGCAGAAGGGAAAGGATTAGGATTGCACCTGATCAAAAGCATGGCAAAAAAATTAATGGCTATATTGAAGTAATAAATCAAGGCACAACCTTTCGCAATTATCTCAAGACATATAGCATCTACCAGAAATAGGCCTGATTCCGGGGGCGTATCTGGCAAAACCACCGTCTTCCCGACATTATGCCTTTAGCTGAATCAGGCATCTTTCATTCTCCAGGTGCGACATCACCAAATCTATAGTAAAAGCAGATTTAGCCTTGCCCATTTCTCGTTTGATCTCTTGCTTTAGCGTCTTCCTTCTTATGGCTTCTACAAACCTTCGCACTTCATCCTGTGTTTTTAAAATGAGCTTAGGCACCCTTACCGGCTTATCCATTTCGTCTTTTGCGACAAGGGTAAGATAAGAGGTGTTGGTATGTTTTACAATGCCCGTTTTTACATTTTCAGCTACCACCTTGATGCCCACCACCAGCGAGGTATTGCCAACATAATTTACCGACGCTTTCATTGAGACCAGTTCTCCTACTTCCACCGGCTGCAAAAAATCTACCGTATCTACCGACACAGTCACACAATAGGTGCCGGCATGTTTTGAGGCGCAGGCATACGCTACCTTATCCATCAGCGAAAGTAAGATACCACCATGTATCTTACCGCCAAAGTTTGCGTAAGATGGAATCATCAATTCGGTAATGGTAGTTTTAGAATTACCAACCGGCTTTGCCTTATTCATCGACGGAGGTCTTAAACAAATAAGATTTTACACCGGCAACGCCAGGGTCTGCCACAAATAATCCTCCGCTCAAGGGGTACTTGGCTGTCTCCTCTGCATTCATGCCTATACTTGCCGTGGTAATATATAGGATATCCAGGTTTTCACCACCAAAAGCGCATGAGGTTACGTTTAAAGCGGGTACCTCTATTTTGCGCATCATATTCCCTGTAATAGGATCCCAGCGGGCTACGCACGCACCACCCCAATGGCCTATCCACAATTTATCTTCCGCATCAATAGCCATACCATCAGGAGAGCCCATACCCTCTGGCACCGTTACGACCACCTTAGGCTTACTGATTTCACCAGTTTTTACATCGTAGCTATAAGCAACAACTGTTTTCGTGGGCGTATCTATATAATACATGGTCATATTATCTTTTGACCAAACAATACCATTTGATATTGTTACACTATCAATCATCATTTTGGACTTACCCGCAGCATTGATCCTGTATAAAGCAGCGGATCCAGTCTCACCGATAGTACCTACCCATAACCTCCCTGCAGGGTCACATTTCCCATCATTATAGCGGTTACCAGCCTCATGGGCCGCCGGATGCACCAGCAATCGAAGCTTTTCCGTTTCCAGATCCAGCTTATGAATCCCGTTTTTCAACGCTACAACAGCGCCACCGCCGGAGTCCAGCGGCACCACCGTTCCAATCTTTTCATCCAGCAAAAAAGCCCTGTCCGCTCTTGCAATAGGGTCGAAGATATGAAGCTTTTTACCCTCAATATCAACCCAATACAGCCTCTTTTCACCATGATGCCAAAAAGCACCCTCGCCCAACATAGCCTTTGCATCCCATAATAGTCGTGCGTCCATATCCTTCGTTTCTTTTCTTTCAATACTACAACCCCATGAAAATACAAAAAATAGCAGACAATAAGAGAAATGCCGCAATTTTTTAATTCTAATGCTCATAATTTTCCTATCCATCCTATACCTTTTTATTTAAGTCTTTTGGGCGTGCCCCTACGGGTCGGGCTGTACGCTACAAGTCCGGCTACCACACCACCTACCCAATGCGTGCTTTTCGCTCCCATCCCTCACGCAAAGAACATACCTCGCCGCAATCTTTCTCACAGCTTCGTTAAAATCACATACATGCACTATCGCGAATCAACGCTGGTCAATGACAACTTTTTTGCTCTTGCCGCGAACAGCCTAGCTACTTTTCGGCCAGGGCCTGTCCGTTGTCTTTTAAAAAATGTACCGATTCCGCATCAATCAGCGGGTTGTTCTGATTGGTGGCATGTGTAATTACAAAATAAATATCCTGCCTTTCATGATCAGCCCGGGCAGACATATCGATTTTGGTAATATCCGCTCCAGGCATCAGGTTGCCATTGGCGATCTCTTTGCCATCAGGTGTACCTACCCTAACCGATATTTTTCCCCCAGGAGCATTAACCTTACCATTGAATACAAGCTGCTTAATGCCCTGTAAATCAATACCTTTAAACACAAAATAACCATTGCTTCGAATACTCACGATCGTCTTGCCATCACTGATTGTAGATTTTGCTTTGTGTATCTTATCTGCGGTTGCAACAGGCACCAGTGCATTTCTAAGTATGACTACATCCTCTGCAGCCAACGGACCAACCTTTTCCGAGCCTTTGTCGGTATAGGCAGCGCGTAAGATATAGATGCCCTTTTCTTTAGCCTCCTGGTGTTGGTTCGCTACAAAAGTGCCGGATAACGGTAATTGAGGCGTTTTGTCTTTATCATCGGCTAGCGAAAGGATATATTTTACCATTTCTGCAACATCTTCCCTGGTAAGCTGGGGGTGTGCCGACATGGCTTGTTCTCCCCAAACTCCACCACCACCCTGAATGATTTTTCCGGAAAGATACGCTACCGCATTTTTGTCGTCCTTGTATTTTTCCGCTACTGCCGTGTAGGCTGGTCCTATCGACTTCATATCGAGGGTATGGCAGGATTTACAATCACTTTTTTCGATCAATCGCTTACCGAGCATATTTTTGAGGCCGGAAGAGGTCTGGTGTCCCTGCGCCACCTGGGTGATGTCATACCCTTGGGCCAAATAATCAATGGAAAAGGCGACGTCTTGATCTTTTATCCCAGAAGATAAATTCCCATCCTCCTGATCGCTAACTTTCACAGCATACGAAAGTGCTGTATCATCCCAATAAAAAGAGGTATTGCCAGCAAGTGCCAGGCTTACCTCAGGAATGGCATTCCCCACCTTGATCTCCATTTGTGTGGTGCTGGTTCCGCCATTTCCGTCGGTGACGGTCAATTTAGGATAGTAGATGCCCGGATTAGCGAAAACAAATGACGGATTCTTCTCATTGGAGCGGACTTTTTCATTGCTTGAAAAGGTCCATGTGTACCTTAGCTTATCTTTATCGTCATCAAAAGAACCATCAGCAGAAAACTGCACGGTTAAAGGAGCTTTCCCAGCAACCTGATCTGCCTTTGCTATTGCTACAGGCATCCGATTGCCCGCGTTAAATGTTATCCGCGACAAAACGGCATCATCATTCTGCGCAAACCATTTGTTTCCGTATTCCAACAGGTATAGCGACCCATCAGAGGCAAACTGCATGTCCATTGGGTGACTGAACTTGGTGGATGCCATAAATGGCTCCATATATTCAAAATTACTATCCTCGTCCATCGTTACAGTCATGATCCATCCCCTAATCCAGTCATAGATAAACAATTTGCCATCGTAATAGCCTGGGAAGGAAGCCTCCGATTGTGTAAAATCGTCTTTATAAAAAACCTCACCGGCCATGGCATTTCTGCCACCCTGTTTTACTAGCGGAAACTCCGGCGATTCGGCATAAGGATACCAGATGAACGCCTTTTGTGCAGGGGGCAATTTTGTCATACCCGTATTATTAGGTGAATGATTTTCTGGTGCAGCTGCATCAAAAAAACCCAACGGCGTGTCATCCTCGAAGTTCATCCGCTGGTAAGGCTTGTTATCGCCAACGAAATACGGCCAGCCAAAAAACCCAGCCCTCCTCGCCTGGTTAATTTCGTCATGGCCGCGAGGGCCTTTCAACGGGCTGTCATTCCCGGCGTCCGGGCCGACCTCACCCCAATACAAATAACCAGTTTTTTTATCCACAGAAATTCTGTAGGGGTTTCTATTGCCCATCACGTAGATTTCAGGTCGCGCCAAAGTATCTTGCTCAGCAAATAAATTCCCTTTAGGAATGGTATAGGTACCGTCATCCTGCGGCGTAATACGCAAGATCTTCCCGCGCAAATCGTTTGTATTGGCCGAAGAACCTTGTGCGTCAAACGGGCTCCTACCCGTGCGCTCATCTATCGGGGCAAATCCTTGGGATTTAAAAGGATTGGTATTGTCGCCCGTAGAAAGATAAAGGTTGCCGTGCTTGTCAAACGTAATCGATCCACCGGTGTGGCAGCATTCTTCCCGCTGCACGACTACCTCCAGCAGGACTTTCTCACTCTCCATAATCAGCTGGTCATCACGAAACTCAAACCTGGAGAGTACATTAACGGGCTTGTCTCCTATTTTAGAATAATATAAGTAAATCCAATGATTGGTATCATAGGCAGGGTCAATGGCTACACCCATTAAACCGTCTTCATTTTTATGATATACTTCCAATCGGGTAATTTCCTTTACAATGCCTGTCTTCGGGTCATAAAGTTTGACTTCACCCTTTCTCTGTACATATAGCAACCTATCGTCGCTAAAAACCGCAAGTTCTGTTGGTTCATCGAGCTTTTCCTCAATGATAACTTTGGTAAACCGACTTTCTTCAGGCACAGGTTCTCGTTTTACGGCGCTATAATCGAGCACGTTGTTGTCACCGATGGCATAGCGAATTCCACCAAGCAGGTGGAAGAGAAAACCTTCTTCACGATAACTCTCTGGGGTATGGCCCAACCCGGTATAAAAAGATCTTCCACCATCGAAATCATGATACCATGCAATAGGATGGTTCTCTCCGTTTTTTCCGCCCTCATAGGAGTTCTCATCCAGCATGATCAGGGGAGTCATTTGCTCGTTTAGATTATAGAAATTATACCATTCATCAGTCCTTTTCCAGAGGTCCGGCAAAGAGTCGGTGGAGGGATGGTCGTGCTTGACTACCCGCAGTGAGGCTTCCTGCACCTCAGGATGATTAGAAAAATAGGCGCCTACAAGTTTACCAAACCAGGGCCAGTGATATTCCGTATCGCTGGCGGCATGTACACCAACAAATCCACCACCCGCCTGGATGTATCTCTCAAAAAAAGCCTGCTGAAAATGGTCCAGCACATCGCCGGTGGTATTAAGAAACACAACTGCACTGTATCTGGCCAAATTTTCTTCTGTAAACATGGCGGCGTTTTCTGTCGTATCTACAGCAAAGCCATGTTTTTTCCCCATGAGCTGCAAAGCTTCTATTCCCTGCTCTATCGACGCATGGCGAAAACCTTCGGTTTTTGAAAACACCAGTATCCGGGTTTCTTCCCTTGTTACTTCTTCGCTGCAACCCCCTATTATTATTCCGGCAACCAATACCCAAAAAACTACACGCCATTTTAAGGCATAATCTCTATAAGACATCATTCATTTATTTGTTCACCTTAAATCTAATATAATTTCACCGTTTTTTTTAAGATGCGCAAATTATTTATCTTTTGGATATACATGGGTTTTGAAAACCTATTGGAAATTTAAATTACCTAGGGGTAACAATAGCCGGATGCTTTAAAGGTAATTTTACCTTTTTTTTTTAGGCTGGTCCTTTTTTATTCTGAAAATCAGTCACTTCTACAGGTTTACCTGAAGTATCGATAAATTGAATTTGTTGTCGCGGGTAGACAGCTACAATTTTTCCTTTATATTCTTCCTTACCCAGCTCCCTGTTAATCTCCAGGATTAGATTGCTCTTCCACCTTCTTCTCTCTCTTGCCCCTACCAGGTATCGCACGATTATTTCTGTGTAAGAATCATTAACGGCAAGAAAAACCTGAGGCTGCTCTGCTACCTCATTGGTTAGGCCAGCTTTCTGTAGAATGGCCGCATACTGGCGGGTTGGCACCTTCATATAATCGCCCAGAAACTGAACAGATACCTGCTCTATCACACGAATTGTCAGACGTATGTCAGATTCATTGGCTACGCCGGTCGAAAGTTCATCCCAGACAAATGGGAAATCGGCCGTTAAATTAACAACCGTTCCGGTAAGGATTTCATTATTGGGAAAAGTCACCATTTTACCTGTGGGTTGTTCGGCGTTTACGAAGCCACCCAGTTGGGGGGATCCAATTTCCCAAACAGTGGTGGTTAAGTAGTCGATGCTATAGACGTCGCCAAACACCTCTCCTACCTTTATTCTGTCGCCTACCTGGTAGTATCCCTGAAAGGAGTTCAATAACCAGCCCGTGAAACTCTCAATGGGGGTTTGTAGTGACCATGATAGGGCGAGGCCTATCAATCCGAAGGAGCCTACGAGCGCTCTGATATCTCCGGTAACAATGCTAAAAGCGATACCAATAGCAAATAGCCATACCACGATGACCACCAGGGTGGTAATAGCAGCACGGCTCCTCCAACGCCGCAAAGTTTTTCTAAGGATCAGCCGCACCAATTTCGCCAGCAACCACGCAAAAAAAAGTGCGCCAATGGCCACCAACATCTTTGGCAAGTTAACGATAAAACTGTTCCAAAGCTTCTCCAGCGCACCCAGCGCTTCCTTCTTTGTGGCGCTACCTACATCGTCAGAGAGCAAACCTTCGTCCTGACCACTTTCCTGCATGGCAGAATCCACAAGATCTTGTACCGCAAATTGCCTGATGATCGCTACGGAGTCTGGTATCCCTTCACTAAAAACCGTGTCCTGAGGCATACTATTATCATTTAGCCCCGCTTCGCCCGGGCTAAAGATTATGAGCATAAAGCCTGTAATTGCGACAGTGAGTATAGAGGCTTGCCGAAATTTCTTTAACCTGTTTTCGGCTCCCGACACAGCCGACCCCCTTTTTACCTTTCTTTTTACCTTTTTGGCACGTCGGACAGATGGCGCAGCAACAGCAGTTTTTCGGCCTGCGGGTACGTTGTTGTCATGGCTTGCCCGGATTCGGGAGTTGGTAGATTTGCGATTCATGTAAAAAAATACTTATCATCCATTAATACAGCATATAAATTACTTCGAACGAATAAAGTTTAAAATAAGGTTTGAATAAGAGCTAATAGCTGCTTTTAAACTGGCCGTAGTTACTTAAAGAACAAACCTGTACGTGTATTTAATCAGGAAGATATTATGCGGCGTTATCTCAAAAAGATCTCCGGTCAGATTACCTACCTGATTCGACGGGTTGCCAGCGATATCTCCAGACCGAGACTGCGTCCAGACAAGAAAAACAGTAGACCCCGGAATATATTCCCATCGCGCTACCAGGTTCGATTGAAATTGGACAAAGTTAAAATTGGGATTTTGAAATTGGTAATTGATCGTTCCGCTGTCCCCTTCATCGACCCGGTAACTGGCCGAAGCAGGGTCGTAACTAATCTCATTGCCTGAAAAGGTTCGAAATCTATCGTTGTAATTACCGGCCCCCGGCGAGCTTATATCTTTAAACTGGTTATAGGCCCCTTTCGAAATGAATGGTTGACCCCAGTATTCAATCGACAAATTGGGGTTGACGTTGTAAGTGAACCTGAGTTGTACATTGTAGGTTTCCTGACTAATTTTCCCTGCTATGTATCGCAGGTTTCCAGCCTGAGTTATGGTCGTTACATACTGCAGATCATGGTTATTAAATCGCACAGACGGGCTTATCGAAAAATTCAAAGCATTGATCGGCCGGTAAGAAAAATTGAGGCTAAATTCGCGATAGCTGCTGTAATTATGATTGCCATGGGAATTAGACTGTTCCAGGTCGATGCGCAATTTCTTCCTGTTATCAGTACCCAAGTAAAACCAATAGTTAAAGCCTCCGGGGTACGTAATGGCCGGCCCGCCTCTTAAATCTGCATTAGAAACATTACTTCCCTCTATAGTTGCTCCCGTTCCAAACGACCAGTAGTTTTTAAATTGCGTATGGATATTGTAATTAATAGCCTTATAGGTATTTACGCCACCAAAATCCCAATGCAAATATTGGTTTACATTGAGCCTTAACCCCCTAAATATACTAAAGGGCTGTAGTTTCCGATACTGTGCCCACGACCATTGATTGATTTGGTCACTGCTCAAAAGAAATCCGGCATCGTTTAGCTCTAGTTGTGGAGAGCGCCAGGTCCCTCCGGTTTCAAATACAATGGTACCACTACTTTTACCAAACTTGATTGTTCCTCCGGTGCCCGTGAGTGACTCGCGATCAGGGTCTACAGCCACGTGGCCCGCGGTAGGACGCTGAAAATAATGTACACTCGACGTTTGAGTTTGGCGAATAGCAGCTGTGTCGCCACTAACATGGCTAATGATGCCATTGACAAAAATAAAGTACTTTCTATTCTTAAAGTTATGGGTTAGATCCACCCCGGCAGAATAAGCCTGTTTGTGCAAAAAGTCTAGTTGCGGCTCGGCAATTTTTCGATTAACGGCCGTTACCATACCACCTAAAACAGTTTTTCCCTCTTTATAGTCCTGCTGAAATCTCCCCACAAGATAGTTGGTAAGTGGTTCTACGGTCTCTTTTCTTCTTCCTCCCTCCAAGTCGATTTCCGATTTCTCACGTGAAGTCAATGACTCTAAAATTCCCCAGGAGAATCCATTTTGATTTTTTCCTGTAAGCTTAAATGCACCAATGATAGAGGTGTTCGTGGGAAAATCCACAAATTCGCCGGTCGTTGTTGTTGGAAAATAACTGGGTCGTCTGCCAATCCTCCTGGAATAGAAGAGGTTATCGCTATTGAAATTACCACCGGCAGCTGAGTTGGTGACCGGAAAATTCAAGATATTATTTCCCTCCACAAAAAACGGCCTTTGTTCACGAAAGAATACCTGGTAGGCCGACAGGTTTACCTGCGAAGGGTCAGCCTCTACTTGTCCAAAATCAGGATTGATGGTAAAATCGAGGGTAATATCACTGGTGATACCAATTTTTCCATCGAGGCCTACGGTAATATCAGCCGATTTTCCTGTCGCAAATGGATTACCTTCCACTTTTTCAAAACGCTCAGTCTTTGCCACCAGATAGGGTTGGATCTCTACTTGCTTTTGAGGTTTTATCCCTTCTATGCCATGTAACTCGCCAAATAAATGCACCCACCCCGGTGCATCGGGTGGGATATACTGCCAAACCGATTGAGCATCATGTCGGAAATGTCGCCGGGAGAATTGCAGTCCCCAGGTGTGCACAGGTTTATCCGCAAATCGGAGCTGACTCAGCGGAATCCTGAACTCGGCCACCCAGCCCTTGTCATCGATACTGGTTTTCAGGTACCAGATAGGATCCCAGCTGGCGTCCCAGTTGTTACCATCGTTGGATACCATCTCATCACCTTTGACACCCGATGCACTGGCAGTAAAAGAAAAAGCAGTACGATGGTCGAAATAGCTGTCGATATTAACCTCCACCCAATCGCCTTCGAAGCCGTCGCGTCGCGACATGCGTTTTACGATTGCGTCAGGGTCATCATCATAAGCCCGAATGGCGATGTAAAGGTTCTTATCGTCGTAAAGTATCTTAAACGCAGTTTCTTGTGAAGGCGCATCACCAGCATTCGGCTGCCGCTCCGTAAAGTCAGTTCCCCATGCGACCGATTCCCAGGCCGCTTCGCTTATCAATCCGTCAATAACGGGCGCTTCGCCAGTCGCCGCCTTTGTGATATAAGCTTTCTTTGGTAACTCCTCTTTTTCCTGTCCAAAAGAAATTGTATAAATCAACAAAAAAAATATAAAAAGGCTGAAATTCTTGAACATGTTGATATAAAGACCCATGATTTCTGCAACGGTTGCACCAAGAGATGGATTTATTGCTAGTTTTTTGTAAAATAAATCAAATCCTTCCTTCCATGCTACAAAAATGGATACGATTGATCACTTTATAAGGATAGCAGGGGAAAAATCGGGATAAGAATTGCCCTGCCAAAGGGCAAGAAGGCGTCGTCTATTTTAAAATGGGGCGACAAAACGCCGCTGGAAAAGGTAACCCTGCTAAAATTTAAAAAGACATTTTGGACTGAAAATTACGTTATTTTGTCGGTAGACGTACATTAGCATTTAAACCATAAATAGCTGATTACAAATGCCCTTGGTTCGTAATAAGCCAGTTTTCCTGATGCCTTTTATCCCAAAAAACAAGCAAAATTGAACCTGCCTTTTAGGTGTTGATTACACCCTATTGGCAATAATTACCCTTGTATCAACCTCACTGCATCATTAACTTTGTATATCATCTGTTTAATCAATTGCTGATGGTCAGTATGCGGTGAACCCAGGACGGCTTAAGAGTGGAACATACAAAAGTCATGAGAGATGAATTTATAGAAAGTAGCTTCTTAAATCTTTATAA
>LXQK01000135.1:0-5522 GCA_001683905.1 Marivirga sp. ANT-B6 | reverse complement strand
GTCTATTACCTTTAGAGCATTTCACACCATCAACCAACTATTTCCCAATAAAGAAACTTATGCAAGGGTTAAGCGAGATCTACATGAGACCTTGGTGGTTCCTTTTCTACCTTCTTATGAGGTAATCTTTATCATGTATCATGTGGTTCCAGGCCGACCACTGGAGAAACAGGAAACAATCTATAACTTCGAAAAGGGCGAGAGCCATGAGGCCGAGGATTTCTATTCGAGAACCATTCAATCCACCATGGATTTTAAAGTGATGCCATCTGAAGTGCACATCAAAAGACGGAATAAAATCATTAGATCAGAAATATTTGGTCCCGTCAAAGAACTTAAAGCTATGGCTCAGGCTTAAGTTGTTAGGTATTTGCTTATTAAGGCGTTAGGAGAAATCTTATCGCCTTTTTTTTTGATAAAACTTTGGAGGGCAGGCGGAAGCTTACCACGCAAGAAAATTTGAACTAAATGCAGTGCGTCCGGTTTATGTTACAAATATAAAAAAGATTTTTAACCGTTCAGCCAAGATGAATAACAATCTGTGTCATTTTCTAACCCTGGTTTCACTGCTCATATTCACCATTTCATCTATCCCTCTTTTAGCCCAACATGAAGGGCATGACATGCCTGTTGAATCTCAGGACGTGGTCGATACCATGCCCCCAATGTCGCATGCATTTTCACTAAGCTTACCTATGTCACGGAATGGATCCGGTACCGGATGGCTTCCCGATGCATCGCCCATGTATGGCTATATGGTACATAGTGATCAATGGATGTACATGTTTCACGGCAATATTTTTTTGCGGTATAACGACCAGGACGTAACCAACAAAGGCGATCGCGGTGACAACATCTTTGATGCGCCCAATTGGCTGATGGCTATGGGACAACGACGGGTTGGCCGGCGGGGGTTGTTTAGATTTAGTGCCATGTTTTCTTTAGATGACGTCATTACCGGTGGCAGCGGATACCCGTTGCTCTTTCAATCCGGCGAAACGTTCGAAGGACAGCGGCTGGTAGACCGACAACATCCTCACGACCTCATTTCTGAGCTCTCGATAGGTTATACCCACATGGTCAACCAGCACATCGATGTCTTTGGCTACCTTGCCTATCCTGGCGAGCCCGCGCTTGGGCCGGTGGCCTTTATGCACCGCCCATCGGCACTAAACAATCCTGACGCCGGCCTGGGCCATCATTGGCAGGATGCCACACACATCATCTTTGGGGTAGCTACAGCTGGCCTTCGGTATAAGCAATTTAAAGTGGAAGGTTCTCTATTTACCGGCCGTGAGCCCGATGAAAACAGGTACAACCTTGATAAGCCACGGTTCGACTCGTACAGTGCGCGCGTATCTTATAACCCGACAGAAAATTATGCACTGCAAATTTCCAGGGCGTATATCAGAAGCCCGGAAATGCTGGAACCGGACGAAGACGTTATCCGTACCACTGCTTCGGTGATTCAGGCAAAACACCTCGGAAAGGAAAATTTCTATCTAACGTCGGCTCTCGTGTGGGGATTTAATGACAAAGGTGATGACCATCAGGAGCACTCCGTTTCGCTAGAAGGAAACCTGCAACTCGACAAAACGGCTATTTATAGTAGGTACGAATGGGTTCAAAAATCCCCCGAAGAACTGGCATTAACTGACTTTGATGACCATGAGCTATTTAATGTAAATGCGATTACACTGGGGGTAAACCAAACTATCTTTAGAAGCTTCCAGACTAGTTTTAGCCTCGGCGTGCAGGGAAGCTTATTTATGGCTGATGACAGGCTGGATCCATTCTATGGCAATAATCCCTTGTCATTTGAGGTATACCTAAGAATTAGTCCGCACCTGATGCGCATGGGTTCGGCCCGACATGGCGGCAGTCACCATTGACGATGCCTGGCTTAGCCTCTTTGTACCAGGTAATATAGGTAACCTATATAGATTAGGACAAAAAGTATTCCTTGCCATCGTACGATTGCCTTCTTTTTACCAAGAGATACACATATCAAAAGTAAACTACTAGAAATAATAATCATGACAATATCCGTATTGCTAATCAGGTCGAAAGGCAATTCCTTGATAGCGGCGGAGAAGCCCAGGATCCATAAAATATTGAATATATTGGAACCAACCACATTGCCTACCGCAATAGCTGCATTTTTTTTATAAGCTGCCATCGCAGATGTTACCAGCTCAGGAAGCGAGGTGCCCACAGCAACAATAGTCAACCCTATGAATGACTCACTCATGCCAGAAGACCTCGAGAAGAAGATAGCGCCTTCAACGATCCACTTTCCTCCAAAATAAAGGCCAGCCAAACCAACCACAATGAACAGTATAGGTTTCCATAAGGGCGCATGGACAGTCTTCGCAGTGTCTGTCTTTCTCGTAGCGCTGCTGAGTTGGAAAATATAAGCCATAAAAAGTACAAAGAAGAAAAGCAGGATAAAGCCATCGATCCGACTAATGCTTAGATTTTTGGATGAGGTAAATAGCGCTGCATTGGCTAGAAAGCCCAATAACAGCGTAGCGATTAAGGTAAAAGGGATTTCAGAAAGCGCTGTACTCTTATTGATGGGTAGCGCATAAATGATGGCAGCAATACCTAGTATCAAGAGCGTATTGGCGATATTGCTACCAAGTATGTTGCCTATGGCAAGGTCAGAATTACCATTTAAATTCGAAATGAGTGTTACCACGAGTTCGGGCATCGATGTACCAAAGGATACAATGGTAAGCCCGATCACCATATCAGAGACACGAAGCTTTCTTGCTATAACAGAAGCGCCATCAACCAACATATCAGCGCCCTTGATTAGAAACAAAAACCCGAGGATAAATAAGAAATATATCATATTGTTATCTCCTGTTATGATCAGGTAAAAAGTGGGTAAAGGTAAATAAGTTGGCAATTTATTCTAAATGCAAGGATGTTTTTTTTCTATTCCGTTGGTTCAGCATGATCTCAAGGTCAGATAGCGTGTTCATGAAATAGATGTAACCGTCATAGGGTGAGCTGTATGGACTAAAATAGTCATGCACCATGCCGTCTGTATGACCTTTGGTACTCATATAATAAAAATGATCTGATGTCTGAAGTTTTGCCCAAACATGTATGAGGTCTTTATTTCTGGAACGCTTTACCAGCTTTTCGAGTGCAAAGATCTTCTTCAGGGCTTCTTTTTGCATGTTATTGCCATTCCAGGCAGAAAGATTCCTTTCCTGATCGGCCCAGGAGGTAACCTCTTCTACATCATAGATACCTTTAGCCTTGTATTTTACTATCGCTTCGGAGGGCGTCACAAATGCCATGTCCTTGTGGCCCAAGACTTCACCGGGTAATTTTTCGAAAAAGTCAAAGATACCGGTGTCTGCCCACTGGTGCTCACCGATACTTTCATAATCCATAAAGATATTGATCAGTTCACCACCAGATTGCGCTATCCACTGGCTGAACTTTTGGGGGTAAAGCGGATACTCCTCCCAGTTTCTATCGGAAAACCTAAAGCCAATATCATCAGAAAGCTTATGGTTGCGTAGCAGCACACCGATCGAATGTGCCGCTGCACTATGGTAGATATGGTTGGGCGATCGTTCCTCAAGATATTTATCTACGCCTTCGGCAACCACACCTTTATATCCCATCGAGTCCAGCATAGCTGCCAGGTCGTTATTGTAAGTAAGCTCGGTGTTTCTAAACACCCTCGGTTTCTGCCTGAAATGCTGCCATATCTTATCACGATGTAGCTTCACCTGTCGTTTAAACTCTGCCTCCGAATAGAAGAAACTAAGCGAGTGATAGTAGGTTTCGCCCAAGAATTCTACGTCGCCGGTGGCTGCCAGTGCAGCAAACGATTCCAGTACATCCGGACGGTGATTTTCAAACTGCTCGATGACCGTTCCACTTAACGAAAAGCAAACCTTGAATTTGCCCGGAAACTCGTTGATTAATTTCAACATCAATTTGTTGGCCGGAAGATAGCACTTCTCTGCCACCCGATTCACCACATCCCCGTTCATCCAATCATTCTCGTAGAAATGATCGTTTCCTATGTCAAAAAAAGTATATGGCTTGAGCCTGTTTGGCTGGTGCACCTGAAAATAAAGGCAAATTGAAGGCATAGATTTACTATTTCACGGTTTTGCTTTCCAACAAGGTGTCAAAGGCACTATTTACTTTTTTTGCTGCATCTTTCCAGCTAAGATTTTTCAAATCATTATTACTCATTTTTACCACCTGATTGGCTAAGCGCTTACTTTTAAGCAAAGCGAGAATATGATCCGCCATCAGGTCTGTATCCCAATAGTCGGCACTGAGGGCACCACTTAGCACCTCTGCGACGCCCGATTGTTTTGAAATCACCATAGGAATGCCAAACTGGGCAGCCTCAAGGGCAGATAGTCCAAAAGGCTCTGATACGGAAGGCATACAATATACATCGGTCATGGCCAGCAAGTGGTGCACCTTCTCTTTGTCCAGAAAACCTGTAAAATGAAATTTATGCCCTATCTCTTTATAGGCTCCGGACTCTATCATTCGTTTTAATCTATCGCCTGTTCCGGCCACGACAAACCTTACCTTGGGGTAATTTTCATAAACCTTAGAGGCTACTTCAAGGAAAAACTCGGGACCTTTTTGCCCTGTAACCCTACCAAGGAATAAAACGAGCTTTTCAGGAAAGCCCTTTTCTACCTTATATACATTTACTTCATCAGCACCATTGTGTACAGGGGTAATTTTGGCAGGATCAATATGGTAGTGATTGGCGATAACGCTTGCCGTATACTCGCTTACCGGAAGAATAAGGTCGGCATTTTCCATAGCATATTTTTCCAGGTCAAATATCCACCCTTTGCTTTCGGGGCCTCCCCTGTCGTAGTCGAGTGCGTGTACATGCAAAACAAGGGGTTTATTCATCCTGGCTTTCAACTCCAGGCCAGCCAGAAACGTCATCCAATCATGCGCATAAATAATATCAAAGTCCTTTTCGGCTGCCAGCCGAAGCACATATTTCGAGTAGTAAATTACCTTTTGAATGACGTCTTGCCCGTAAAGTTCCCCGTCACGAAAAACATGCAGAAACTTTTCTATCATGAGATCTTCTGTCTCCACGTCTGCAATTGTAGTAGACTTGGTTGTACTTTCGGTATGACGATTTGTTTCCTGTCCAATGGTCTCGCTGATATGCAGGTAAGGGTCGATATCAATATCCACATAGCTGGTTTCAGCAAAAGTATCATACTGAGTGGTAAATGATTCTTTACTGGCTTTCAAAATTTTTTTTAAATCAATATTATTAAGGCCAATCAACTCCACATTTTCTACAATGAAGTGCGGGTCAGATTTTGGAAGGATCACCGTTAGCTCAACAAACTCGGATAAGGCTTTGCTTAATCCCAGACAGGCAACACCAAGTCCACCATTTATAACAGGAGGGAATTCCCATCCTAGCATCAATACTTTCTTTTTCATTAGGATATCATCTATTTAATTTCAGACAGCTAAGACCTGGCCTATAC
>LXQK01000134.1:7218-9615 GCA_001683905.1 Marivirga sp. ANT-B6 | reverse complement strand
TATCTGATATCTATCTTATAAACCAATAGAGAATATTTTTGTAGACTTTTAAACTTATTTATCATAAATAAGCTTATAGTATAAATATATAATTCTTCTACCCTATACAGATCTCCACACTGTATTTTTTTTAAGGTCTCGAGAAAGCTATTTTTTTAAGATTAAAAATTTTTTTTAGCTATAAACTCTTACTTTTTATGTCAAATAATAACGGGAACAAATCCGGATTTTCTTCAAATGGTACTTTTGGAAAATCTACCAATGGCAATACATCGTACAAAAAAGATAACATCGATTTTAACTTACATATAACACCACAAAATAAGACGCAAGCATTAGATTTAAGCCAGTATGATCTGGTTTGTTTTTCTCACCTGCGTTGGAATTTTGTCTTTCAACGTCCACAACATTTGCTTTCCCGTTTTGCCGGGAAGCAACGTGTCTTTTATATTGAAGAGCCCATTTTTGAGGACTTTGCCCATGATCACCTGGAAGAATCTATAAGCCCGGAAGGTGTAAAAGTAATAACACCACATATGAAGCATGGCTATCAGGAGGAAGAAATACACGCCATTCAAAGGTCGCTCATAGATACCCTTTTTAGCAAGTATAAGATCAACTCCTTTATGTTCTGGTATTATACCCCAATGGCTTTATCTTTTACCAGCCACCTGGAGCCGGACCTCATCATCTATGACTGCATGGACGAGCTGTCGATGTTTAAAAACGCGCCTGCAACACTTTTAGAAAGCGAAGAAAGATTATTTAAAAAAGCAGACCTTGTTTTTACCGGCGGACAAAGCCTGTATAACTACAAGAAAGACAAGCATTACAATATCCATCCATTCCCAAGCAGCATTGATAAACAGCATTTCTCCAGTGGCATAGGCAAGACAGAACCTGCTGATCAGGCAGCTATTGCCGGTATACGCATTGGTTTTTTTGGCGTCATCGACGAGCGGCTTGATATCGAACTGTTAGGAAAAATTGCCGAAATGAGGCCGGAATGGCAAATCATCATGATTGGCCCGGTGGTAAAAATCGATCCCGAACATCTTCCAAAGCACCCTAATATCCATTATCTGGGGCCGAAGAGCTATAAAGAGTTGCCACAATACCTTGCGCACTGGGATGTAGCGTTTCTACCGTTTGCCAAAAATGAATCTACAAGGTTTATTAGCCCTACAAAAACGCCTGAATACCTGTGTGCTACTGTTCCGGTCGTATCTACTTCGATAGAAGATGTTGTAAAACCCTATGGTGAAGAAGGCATCGTCAGTATAGCCGATGATCCAGCAGTTTTTGTGCAGGCAATAGAATTTGCGTTGGTACAAAAGGATGAAAAAGAGTGGCAGGAGAAAGTGGAAAAATTTCTCTCCACAAACTCATGGGACCTGACCTGGCAGAAAATGACCAATCACATTAAAGCAACCATCAATGATCAGAAGATTAAAGTAAAAGCGCCTGTAGATAATATTCTTAACAATATTAGTGCGGGCGACGATAGGGAATTTGATTACGTAATCGTAGGTGCAGGTTTTGCAGGAAGTGTGCTTGCAGAACGCCTCGCCTCACAGGAAAATAAGAAGGTGTTGTTGCTGGATAAAAGGAATCACATTGGTGGAAATGCCTATGATTTCTATGATGATGCTGGCATCCTGATCCATAAATATGGGCCGCATATCTTCCATACAAACTCTAAGGAGGTATTTGAGTATCTGGGAAAGTTTACACAGTGGAGGAATTATCAGCACCGGGTACTGGCGAGTGTCGACGGTATGCTGGTGCCTATACCCATCAATTTAAATACCATCAATAGTTTATATGGCTTTAATTTCAGCAGTGCCGAGCTTGAAACCTACTTCGAATCCATTGCAGAGCCCAAAAACCAGCTGCTGACTTCTGAAGATGTGGTAGTAAGTAAGGTGGGGCGTGAGCTATACGAGAAGTTTTTCAAAGGATATACCCGCAAGCAGTGGGGCCTGGATCCTTCGGAGCTTAATGCCTCTGTCACCTCCAGGGTGCCAACGCGCACCAACCGCGATGACAGATATTTTACGGATACTTACCAAGCTATGCCGCTGCACGGCTATACGAAGATGTTCCAAAACATGCTGTCACATCCCAATATCAAGGTGATGCTCAATACCGATTATAAAGAAGTAATCAACCTGATTCCTTTCAAGGAAATGATCTATACCGGACCGATTGACGAGTTCTTCCATTTTAAATACGGGAAACTCCCCTATCGGTCGTTACAATTTGTATTTGAAACACACGATAAGGATGTATTTCAGCAAACCGGCACGATCAATTATCCGAATGATAGCCTATTTACACGCATTACAGAATTTAAATACCTAACCGGTCAGCAGCACCATAAGACTAGTGTGGTAT